>NZ_JBHXTO010000007.1:134020-151236 GCF_042677425.1 Streptomyces sp. NPDC127119
GCCCGAAGTATCTGTTCCTTAGGTCTATGGGGTGTTTTGGCCGCTGCGGGTTGGTGGGTTTGGGGTGGGGGGTGGTGGGGGTTTTCCAGAACCCCCCCTCCGCGTAGCGGCTACCGCCGGGTTGAGAGTGATCTGCGGGTCCGGTGGGGGCTGGTCGCGTACGGCTACCGCCGGGTTGACAGTCGTCTGCGGGTCCGGTGGGGGCTGGTCGCGCAGTTCCCCGCGCCCCTGAAAGGCGGGGCTGCGCCCCTGCCTTTCAGCCTGCCGACCGGCGTGTGCTTCTCAGCCTGTCCGGCGTTTGAGGACGAGGCCGTTCAGGCCGATGCCCACCCACCCCCGCAGCCCCACCCCCACCCAGCCCGTCCGGCGTTCGAGGACGAGTGCGTAGCGCGATCTGGGGGCGAGGGGCGCAGCCCCATGCAGTGACGGGGAGGGTAGGGGCGGCGGGGGCAGAGGGAAGTCGGTTACCGGACGGCCAGGACCAGCGCGTCGGACGGCGACCGCCACACCTCCCGTGCCTCCGCGAACCCCGCCGCCCGCAGGGCCCCCGCGTGCCACGAGGCAGAAGGCGTGTCCCCGTCCGCATGCTCCCCGTAGATCTCGAAGCGACGAGCCGTCGGCCCGGCGAGCACGGGGTCGGCCGCGGCCAGCGCCCACCACGACGCCCAGTCGAGAACACCGGCGGCCCTCGCCGCGTCCATCCGCGCATGCCGCTGCGCCCGGTCCGCCGCGTTGATCAGCGGGGTCGTCTCGTCGATCATGTGGTCCGCGTTCATGAACACGCCACCCTCCCGGACGACCCCGGCAACCTGCCCGTACAGCACCGCCAGCGGCTCACTGTGCAGCCAGTGCAGCGCGGTCGCGGTGAGGACGGCGTCGTACGACTCGTACGGCAGCAGCGAGACCCACTCGGGGTCCTTGAGGTCGGCCGTGACGAACGCGACCCGGTCGTCGCCCGCGAAAGTGCCCTCGGCGATGGTCAGGAGCGCCGGATCGAGATCGACGCCGGTACTGACCGCCTTCGGGAACCTTTCGAGGAGCCGGGCCGTGATACTTCCCGTACCGCACGCGAGGTCCAGGACCCGTGGTTCGGGGCCCACCAGAGCCTCGACCATGTCGAGCATGACCCGGAAGCGCTCCTCGCGGTCAGGGAGGTACCACTCCTGCTGCCGGTCCCAGCTCTCCTGCCACGCCTGCCAGTCGGACCCGAGGGTGGTCGTCATGTAAGCCCCTTTCGACTCCAGGATGTAATACCCTGGAAGCGCCATCAGCCATTACGTGCCCGCACCACGACCATAGAGCGCCCTCGTAAGGACTACAAGTGGAACTGGCCTATTACTCGGATTACGCCGTCCGTCTCGTCAACAGCGAGGAACCGGCCCGGGGCAAGGACACGCTCACGTCGGTCGAGGCCGTCCGTGACCTCTTCGGGGGCAACTCGTCGGCGGCCCGCCGCGCCAACGACTCGGACGTGACCCGCTTCCGCGGCGTACGGGCCCGGCTGCGCGCGGTCTTCGAGGCCGCCGACGGCGGCGACGAGACGCTCGCCGTGGACCTGCTGAACTCGCTGCTGCTGGAGTTCCCGGTCAGCCCGCAGATCTCGGGCCACGACTTCCGGGACGACGACGGCCGCCCGCTGTGGCACATGCACCTGGCGGACCACCCGTCGAACGCGACCGCCGGGTACGCCGCGATCGCCGCGATGGGCCTGGCCTTCCACCTCACCGAGTACGGCGTGGACCGCCTGGGCCTGTGCGAGGCACCGCCGTGCCGCAACGCCTACCTCGACACCTCGACGAACCGCTCCCGGCGCTACTGCTCGGACCGCTGCGCGACCCGGGCGAACGTCGCCGCCTACCGCGCCCGCAAGCGCCTGGAGGCGGAGGACCGGCCGGAGAGCACCGGCCGTGCGGCCGACCACACCCAGCGCGCGACCGCCAACGGCGAGCGCTGACCCTTCTCCGGCGGGCGGTAGCGGAACCGCACCTTCCCGAGGACGAGCTCCTCGGGCACGGTTCCGTAGTCCCTGCTGTCCCCGCCGGCGAACGCGTTGTCGCCGAGCACCCACCAGCCGCCCTCGCGCCGCTCGGCCGCCCGTTTCACGACCAGCAGGTCCTGCTGGAACGGATGACGCAGGACGACGACGTCACCGGGCCTGACCCTGGCCCCGTACTGCACGACGAGTTGATCCCCGTGCAGCAGCGTGGGCGCCATGGACGGCCCCGTCACCTCGGCGGCCCCGAACGGCAGGACGCCCCTCACGCGCTCGGTCTCCTGCGACAGCTCCGGCATCCCGGCACCTCCCCGGTCCTATCCTCCACGAGTCCCAGTCTGACCCTGGACTTTTGTCCTAAGCCCATGGGGGCACTCGCGAAAACCCGTCCCTCACGGAGTAATGTCCCACCTGAGAAGACGATCACGAGGAAGGACAGCTCAATGCTTTCCCGCCTGTTTGCCCCCAAGGTCAAGGTCAGCGCACACTGCGACCTGCCCTGTGGTGTGTACGACCCCGCCCAGGCCCGCATCGAGGCGGAGTCGGTGAAGGCCGTCCAGGACAAGATGGCCGCCAACGACGACCCGCACTTCCAGGCCCGCGCCACCGTCATCAAGGAGCAGCGCGCCGAGCTCGCCAAGCATCACGTGTCGGTGCTCTGGAGCGACTACTTCAAGCCCCCGCACTTCGAGAAGTACCCGGAGCTGCACCAGCTGGTCAACGACGCCCTCAAGGCCCTCTCGGCCGCGAAGGCCTCGACCGACCCGGCGACGGGCCAGAAGGCTCTCGACTACATCGCCCAGATCGACAAGATCTTCTGGGAGACCAAGAAGGCCTGACCTCGCGTCAAGCTCTCTGACCTGCGGTTGCTCAGACCGCAGCGCCTTCCCGACCGCACCCGGTCCGCAGGCCGCCGAACCCGGCGTCCGTCGTGGTCCGGGTGCGGTCGTTTTCTGTGTCCCGCGCATACAGGGAACCTCCCCATGGGAGGGAAAAGAAGTTGAGCTGATCGTTGTCAACCCCGCGGTCGGCGGAGTATAGAGAACGATGACGCGGGAGGGGTGAGGGCATGATCACCGAACTGGCTGTGGAGCGGGTCGAGTTCACCTGCGGCCAGTGCCAGGACCGCTGGACCGTCGACTACGACGTGCAGCGCTTCATGGACGGTTTCGGGCACGAGTGGGAGTACTTCTCCTGCGACAACCGCAGTGTGCCGTCGCCGTACACCGCCGCCGGCGCGCCCGCCTGCGTCCGCTGCGGCCACCGCTCGGCAGGCCGTCTCGCGGCTCGCCGCCCCGTGCCGCTGCCCGGCATGCCCGGCTCGCCCCGCAGCCCGGTCCCCGACGCCGGCGGCCACCGGCCGGAACGGCACAGCGCGCCCATGCTGTCGGCCGCCGCCGATCCCCAGGGCGCCACGCCCTGACGAACGGCGCCTGTCAGCCCCTCGCCACATGGCCGCAGTCGACGTGCCGTTCCTGCCGCAACTCGGCCAGGTCGGACTCCAGTTGGGCGACCCGGTGCCGGAGCGTCAGCACATGCCGTACGCCGGCCAGGGTGACGCCCTCCTCGATCAGGGCGAGCGCCTCGGTCACCTGGCCGATCTCCCTGCGGGTGTAGCGGCGCTGACCGCCGGCCGACCGGACGGGAACGATCACGCGCTGTTCGTCCAGCCTGCGCAGGAAGGCGAGCTGCACGCCGAGCATGTCGGCGACCTGGCCGATGGTGTAGAGCGCCGCGTTCTCGTCGTCGATCGGCAGGGTCGGCACGACCATCCCCCCGTTGAGGCCTTCAGAAATCCGGCCTGGCACAAACCTGCAAGCCAGTTTACAGATTTGATGGGCCGTGACTCATAGAAACGAGGAGGGTTTCAGCGGCGCACGGGCGGTCCCGGCAGCGCACGCCCGCGCGAGGGCCGGCACCGGCTCGGGCCGGACTCACGTCCGCGCGTGGTCCTGCGGCACGTGGCCCGGACCGCGCAGGGGGACCCGTCGGCCCACGAGCATGGGGTGGGTCATGGCCAGGAACCAGGTGTCGGCCCTGACGTCGAGCCCCCGGGCCTCGGCTATGCGCCGGCACTCGCGCACGTCGTCGAAGCCGACGATCCAGCGGGGCCGGGCGACGGCGGTGACGCTGTGCACCTCGCGCCGGGAGTCGGTCAGATCGTCGGTCTGCAGCGCGACGAGCCTGCGCGGGGAGATCACCTCGGACAGCGCACGGGCGACGGGGCTGTCCTCGGGCAGGAGCGCCACCGGTTCGCCGTCGAAGTGGACCAGTCCGACCAGTTCGATCCGGGGCAGACCACGGCGGGTGACGGCCAGTCGGGCTGCCGCGGTGCGGGCCAGGACCTCCCGGCACTCCTGCTCGGTCAGCCTGGTCCGATGGTCCTGCCCGGTCAGCCGGGTCCGGTGGTCCTGCTCGGTCGGCAGGGCCGGGTGCTCCGGCCCGCTCCGGTGACGTCCGTCCACGCTTCGACCCTCCGCCTGCGCCCGCGCACGCCCGCGGGGGCGCGCTCGGATCGCATCCGATGTGGGGGTGCCTGCCGGGGTCCTGGGCGGGTGCCCCCGGACCGGGTGATCCCGGCGCGGGAGCGCCTTCCCACTCTCGTACGGCGGAGGTGTCCCGGCAAGACGCTGTCCGGTCAGGCGGGCACACCGCTCCCGGAGGCCTTGTCGCAGGGTGATCTGGGTTCGTCGAGGAACGTGAAGGTGCGTTCGAGCCGGGAGAGACGCAGTACACGACGGACCTTGGCGGGGGTGCGGGCGAGTCGCAGTTCGACGCCGCACAGGCACGTCCGGTTCCTCAGGCGCACCAGCAGGCGCAGACCTCCGGCGTCGAGGAAGGTCACCGCGCCGAGGTCCACGACGACACCGGACAGGGCCCGGTCCCGGGGACGGTCGAGGAGTTCGGCCACCTGTGGGAACAGCTGCTGGTCGGCCCAGGCGTCCAGCTCACCGCGGGGCAGAAGTAACAGCGTGTCTCCCGCCGTCCGGTGGCGCAGGCCGAAGGTGACGTGATGGGTGCCCATGGCCCACCTCAGTGTTCTTTCCAGGAGTGACGGCAAACGCGAGAACGCGACTGGGGGGAGGCGCGGCGGACGCCACCAGGGTCTTGGGCGGCACCGAAGTGATACTCACCATCGTGCCCGGTCAAACAAGGTCGTACGCCGTACACGGGGTGGTTCTTGGTGGTACTTGCATGGATCGGGCGCCCCTGCGCACGCCGTGGCACAGGGGGCGTACGCGACGGCTCGTACAGGCCCGGGGTCACCCCAGGGCGGCGAGCACCACGGCAGGTTCGAGGGTACGGCGGACCAGCGCCTGGGCGGTCGCGGTGAGCCGGTTGCCGTTGAGGCCGCTGTAGGCGAGCAGGGCCTCCATCGCCCGTGCGGGTTCGAGCCGCCCGTGCTCGGCCAGCATGCCCTGCGCCATCTCGACGGTGGCCTTGGCGGCGACGGCCGCCTGGACATGGGTGAGGATGTCCATGGGCCTGGCGGGGTCCGGGCTCCAGTGGACCAGCGCCACGGCGGCCACGTCCGCGAGCGCCTGGGCGAGGCGCAGATCGCCCGGCAGGAGACCGGCCGGCGCGGTGAGCAGGAGGCTCACGGAACCGATGGTCTGGTGGTTGACCCGCAGCGGCAGCGCGTGCGCGGCGCCGTAACCGGCTTCCTGGGCCTGGGCCGTGAACCGCGGCCACCGGCCGTCGAGGTCGTCGAGATGGGTGGCGTCCACCGGCAGCCGGGTCCGGTAGCAGTCCCGGCCGGGGCCTTCCCTGGTCTGGGTCTGGACGAGTTCGGGCGACGCGGCGTGGGCGGAGACCGACATCGTACGAAGGTCGCCGCGGACCGTGGCCATCATGACGCTGACCGTGTCGGCACCCACGATGCCGACGCAGTGCCCGGCCAGGCGGTCCAGCAGGACCACCGGGTCGAACCCGTCGGCGAGGGTGTCCGCCAGCCCGACGAACGCCTCGGCGAGCTGCTCTTCACGGGTCATGACCGGTCACCGTCTCCTTCGTCGCCGAGCCGACCGCGGCCCTTCTGCTGATTGTCGTCCGCTTCCGGCTGGAAACGCAGCGTTCGGGCCAGAATCTCCTGTGCCACCTCGGTGACCGTCCGCCCTTCTGAGAAGGCGTGCGCCCGCAACCGGTCCAGTGCCTGCTCGGGATCGACCCCGATTTGGACCATGACCATGCCAACTGCCTGGTGAACCTCGACGTGGTCGGCTTCCGCGGCGTCCACCCATGACGCTACTCCTGCTTCGTCCCCCGAGACGAAGCCGTCGGAGGCTGCTTCGAGATTCAGTACGGCGAACGTGACCGCGTCCCGTGCCAGCAGCGCGATCCGCAGGTCGCGCGGGGACAGGGCGCCGGCGGTGTCCCGGTAGAGGTCGAGGGTGCCGATCGCGAGCGCGCCGGCACCCAGGGGCAGCGAGAAGACCGCCCGCACACCCAGTTCGACGGCCTGATGGGCGAAGACCGGCCAGCGACGGGCGTCAGGACCCTGGGTGAGGTCCGGCGCGAGCACCGGGGCGGCCCGGTCGAGGGCGGTCTGACAGGGTCCGTCGCCCAGCGTGTACTGCGCCTCGGCGAGGCGCGCGGCCGTTTCGTCACTGGCGCACCACAGCGCCCGTGCGGTGCGGCTGCCGGTGATCGAGATGGACGCGCCGGTGACGGGCAGCAGGTCCACGCAGGCCGCGCACAGCAGCTCGGGCACCCGCCGCACTTCGCTGGACGAGGTCAAGGAGGTGAAGGCCTCGGTGACCCGGCGACGGTCCTCCACGTCGGACGGCTGTATGCGGTCGGGCATCTCGTTGTCGCCGCCGCGGTTCTCGTGCCGCATCCGCTTCACCTCCGCCCGGTCGCACGGCCAGCAGCATGATCCGCCAAGTATCGCCCACGCCGACAGCCCCGGAGGGCAACCACCCGCCCGTCGCACCCTGTCCCGCCACGACACTCGTGCCCCCAGTCTCGTCCTCCTGCCCGCTTCGGGCCCGCACCGGTTCGGACTCTTGGCGGTTCGGAGGCACATCGGCAAGGACTCGCAGCGTTTCAGCCACGGTGCCCCTCTGTCCGTGCCGCGTGCGGGTCCTGCGGGCTGCCGACTCGCGTCGTCCCGCCGCCCCGGTGTGCCTTCCGTGAGTGGCCGGTCACCCTCTGTTCCGCGCCGCCCGCCCGGCTTAGGGTGACCGGAGCCCAGGACCCCGGCGAAGCACCGCGTACATCCGCGCCCCATGAGAAGACCGAGGTGAGGGCCGTGCCAAGGGGGTCGCGCGCCCAGGGGCACCGGCACGCGGCGACCGGCTTCGCCGTGCGGCCCGCACCCCTCCGCCGTACGCCGTCGGGCCGCCGCCCCGCGCCCGCCGCGTACGCCCGTCATCACACGGGTCGGTCGAGCACCGCCTTTCCCGGAAGCACTCCCCTCCCCGCCCCGGCACACGTCCCGGCCTCCCGTGCCACCTCGGCAAGGACCGCTCGAACACTCCGCCCCTATCACGCGCACGGGCGCGAACACGTCTGCGCCGGCAGCGTTCCACACCAGTTTTCCTACGCCGAAGAAGGAGCGATCCGATCCCATGAGAATCCTGGTCGGCTACGCCAGGGTGCACGGATCGACCCGGACTCCCGCCGACATGCGCACGGCCGGACCGGCCGAGGGCGGTCGCACGGCGGCCGTCGCGTACCTCCGTCCGATACAGATGGCGTTCGAGCCCGGCTCCTTCGACCTCGGTGGCGCACCTCGCCGCGATGCCCGGCCGCCACAAGCGGCGGACTTCGTGCACCGTTGTCGCGACACCCCGTGCACGTGCTCGCAGCAGCTGTTCGGCGTGGGCGTGCCGCCCGCGGTGCGACACCGGTCGCGGCGGCACGGCACGGAGCCGCCTCGACCGCCCGCACCCCGGTCGGCGTTCCGGTTCCGGGGGCCTCGCGGGCGGCCCGGCGCCTTCCCCCGCGATTACCTTCCGGCCCGGAGACCTCCGGCGCGCGGAGCGCCCGGCGGCCGGTACGGCGACCGTCGCGGCCGGACGGCCGTCGGCGTCCGGGCCGGGCGGATCGGGCTGGAGTCGACCCAGGTCGACCGGGTCGGGCAGGGGCGGACGACGGCCGGGCGGGAGGCACCCGTTGGCGACTGACGAACCGGGATTCCCGCCCACGGACCGACTGTGGGAGGCGTTCGTGGCGGAGCTGTCCCGTGGGCTGCGCGCCGACGCGTCCAGGAATCACGGCACGCCGCGGGACGGGGCCCGCAGCGCCCCCGATCAGCGGGACGGGGGCCGGCGCACTCCGCGGGACGGCGACGAAAAGAAGAAGAAGTCGTGAACCCGGGCCAACGTGCCCAGGAAGGGACGGCCGCGGCACGGCCGGTCATGCACAGCTCCGCATGACGGGCCATCAGTTCACCCTCGGACGGGCCCCGTTCACACGCCGCCCGGACGTCCGTCCCGGAACACCCGTACAACCGGTTCCGAACAGCGAGGTCCTGGTACCGGCGGGCCGACTCGGCCACCCTTTCCGTATACGTCCTTGCGCTTCCGCGGCGCGAGAGGGTCAACGGCGCGTAAAGCTTTGGGCTCCCGAGGGGCCGCGGGCCGGAAGATACCACCATCACGGACTCACCGTAGTCGCCCAATGGCGCCATGTGCTTGGCTGTCGTGTGGAACGAACAACACCCCTCCCGATCCGGCAACCACGCCCGGACACCCGGGGGCGTCCGTTCCGGCTCGGCAGCCCCACCCAGCCGTCAGGAACCAAGAGATGAGTATCGAACCTCTCGACACCACCCGATCGCAGGAACTGGCCGCGCAGCTGCTCACCCTGGTCGACGCGCCGGCCCGGGGTGAGAGCGAGGAACATCTCCTGCGACGGCTTGCGCGGGTCACGGCCCCCCTGCCCGGTGTCGAGGCGGCCGCCTGCAGTCTGATCGGTCCGGAGGGCACTCCCTGGCGCATGGCGGCGTCGGACCAACGCACTCGCCGGCTGGAGTGCCTCCAGGCCGAGTCGCAGACGGGGCCCTGCCTGGACATCGCACGGGGCAAGGGGCCCCTGGCCGACGTTCCGATGTCCCACCCGCACAGCCGGACCCGCTGGCCCCGCTTCACCAGCCGCGCCCTGTCCGAGGGCTTCACCGCCGTCACGGCCCTGCCCCTGACCCATCAGGACCGCACGCTGGGCGCGCTCGCTCTCTACCACCAGCACGGCCGACTGGGACCGGCGGGCATCCGGTGGGCCCGGCTCCTCGCCGACGCGACGGCCGTCGGCCTGGCCCATCGCGATGTGCTGCGCGACGCGCTCGTCCGCGGCGATCAGCTGCAGGGTGCCCTGGACAGTCGCGTCGTCATTGAGCAGGCCAAGGGCATCCTCGCCGAACGCCTCGACTGCGACCTCCAGGAAGCGTTCGACCAGTTGCGCGGCCACGCCCGCGCAAAGCGGATGAAGCTCCTCGACCTGGCCGCGCTGATCGTCGCCGACCCGTCCGACACCTCGCCGTTCCCGCGTCGGCACCAGGCTCCCTGACGACCGTCGGGCCGGTCGCGGCCTGCGAAGTGGCGGTCCCGCTCCGGTCGATCGGCGTGCGGCAGGAGTCACCGAACGGGCCCGATTCGTCGCGTGATTGCCATCGAACCAGGACCGCCGTCGTCGTAGGCTTGGAGCCGCCCGCCGACCGGGCGCCGGAGCCGAACAGGGCCGACCGAACGAGACGGTGCACGTCACCGCGCGTCAGCGTGACCCGGAAGGACGCACCCGCAGAAAGAGGCACGACAGAGAAAGGGGAGGAAGCCGGATGCCCGAGCAGCCGCGCGAGGAGCGGTTGGCCGCCGCTTTCGTGGAGCTCGCCACCACCCTGGCGGGCGACTTCGACGACATTCACTTCCTGCGCACCCTGTCCGAGCGCTGCGTCGATCTGCTGGACATCGCAGCCGCGGGGGTCGCCCTGGCCGCGCCCCGAGACGGCCGGGCGGAGGTCACCGGATCCGACGCCCGTATCCGCAGCCTGGAACGGAACGGCGTCGACTGGGGCGAGGGCCCGTGCCAGGACTGTCTGCGCACCGGAAACCCCGTCGAGGGGATCGCCCTCGACCACCCGGACACGCGTGCGGCCTGGCCCCGGTTCACCCGCAGGGCCCGCCGGCTGGGATTCCACTCGGTCGCCGCGACACCGCTGCGCGTACGCGACGAGGTGGTCGGCGCCCTCAGCCTCTTCCTGGACGGACCCGGTACACCGGACCCCGGGCAGCTCAGGCTGGGCCGCGCCCTCGCCGACTTCGCCGCCATCCCGATACTCCAGCAGCGGGAACTGCGCCGGCAGATGCGGCTCACCGAGCAGTTGGAGACCGCGCTGGAGTCCCGCATCCTCGTCGAGCAGGCCAAGGGCGCACTCGCCCAGCAGCGCCGCATCACCGTGGACGTGGCCTTCGCGCTGCTGCGCGACCACGCCCGCTCGCACCGGCGCCGGATCTCGGAAGTGGCCCGCGAGGTCCTGGACGGCACCGGCGAACTCTCACTCTCCGAGCCCGCCGACTGATCTCCCGCCCAGTGATCCCCCGCCGACTGATCCAGGGGCGCTGTCAGTGGGCCGTGGGAAGCTGAGGGCATGACCACCGAGGACTTGGTCCGGCTGCGCAAGGCACGCGACCGCATGGACCGTGAGTACGCGGAGCCGCTGGACGTGCCCATGCTCGCGCGCACCGCGCTGATGTCCCCGGGCCACTTCCAGCGCAGCTTCCGCGCCGCCTTCGGCGAGACGCCGTACGGCTATCTCATGACGCGCCGCATCGAGCGCGCGAAGGCGCTGCTGAGACGCGGCGACCTGAGCGTCACGGAGGTCTGCTTCGCGGTGGGATGCACATCGCTCGGTTCGTTCAGTTCCCGCTTCACGGAGCTGGTCGGAGAGACACCGAGCGCGTACCGGGCACGGTCGCACGAGCCGGGCGCCGCGATCCCGGCCTGCGTGGCGAAGACGTACACACGACCGGTGCGCCGGGCGGCCAAGCCTTTAGGGCCTGTCTGACCATTCCCGTCGTCGCCCGCAGGGCGGCCGGGCGGCGTCAGGCGCGTGCTCTGGGGGTCCCCCCGGCCGGAGGCTGGGGGAGTGCCGGGCACAGAGCCTCGGACTGGACGTACTTGGCTCTGTGCCCGGTGCGGCGAGAGGGCGTGCATGGCGTCGCCAGGCAGACGGGAATTGTCAGACAAGCCCTACCGTGAGGCCATGGATCTCAAAATCGCGCAGTGTTTCATCTCCGTCGACGACCATGACCGGGCGCTCGCCTTCTACCGTGACGTGCTGGGCCTGGAGGTCCGTAACGACGTCGGGTTCGAGGGCATGCGCTGGGTGACCGTCGGCCCGCCGCTCCAGCCGGACGTGGAGATCGTCCTGGAGCCGCCTCTGGCCGATCCGAACGCACCGGCGGCGGACCGGCAGGCGGTGGCCGAACTGCTGGCCAAGGGGCTGCTCCGCGGTGTCATCTTCACCACGGAGAACTGCGACGCGACGTACGAACGGCTGCTCGCCGCGGAGGCCGACATCATCCAGGAACCGATGGACCAGCCGTACGGAGTCCGGGACTGCGCGGTCCGCGACCCCGCGGGCAATCTGCTGCGCTTCACCCAGCGCAAGTGACGGGAGCGGCCACGGACGGACGGTGCCGGTTGCCGCCGGTCAGGACTCCCGCTCCGCGCCGGGGCGGGGCTCCTCGGGCGGCGGGCCCGGCTCGGTCATGAGCACGGACTCCTCCCCCGCCTCGTAGCTCGCGCAGCGGGGGTTGTGGCAGGGGCCTGGACCCCACACGGGCACGAAGACGCCCAGGGTCTTGTGCCGACGCACGACCGTGTCGACGGACTGCTCGCAGACCGGACAGAGGGACTCATCGCTGGCCATGCCTCCAGAATATTGCGGGAGGGGTCGGCCCGACAGCCGGACGACAAGCCCGGAATCAGCGCTTCCTGCTGTACGTCCGCACGACCGCCCCGTTCTTGAACGTACGCACCTCGCCGAGCGTGAACTCGCTGATCGCGAACCCGGAGCCGAACATCGGCATGCCGGTGCCCAGCACGATGGGGTACGTCTTGACGACCAGCTCGTCGATCTCGTCCAGCAGCTCGCCCGCGATCTGCGCACCACCGCACAGATAGATGCCGAAGTCGCCGTCCTCCGCCTTGAGTTCACGGACCGTGCCGACCAGGTCGCCGGCGACGATCTCGACGTTCGGGTCGGGCGACTCCTTGAGCGTGCGCGAGGCGACGTACTCGCGCAGATGGGCATACGGGCTGGTGACGTCGATCTGCAGCGCCAGGTCGTAGCTGGCGCGGCCCTGTACGACCGTGTCGTACTTCTGGTTCGCCAGGTCGTCGATGCCCAGCGCGCGGCGGCCGTGGGTGGGCAGCGTCTCCGGATACTCGGTCTTGAGGAACTCGAAGAACTCCTCGTCCACGAACGGGATCATCATCGAGCCGTCGCCGCCCGGATCGCCGATGAAGCCGTCGATGGAGCAGGCGATGAAATACGTGAGCTTTCGCAAGCCGGTCTCTTTCCGTAGGCTGACTGAACCACTCCATTCATAGTGCTTCACTTGTAGTGGTTGCAAGGCGATTACCGACGGCTTCCCGTACGGGATCCAAGAGGGAGAGGGGATTCCGGATGGTGCGCAACCCGCAGCGCCGAGCCACGCTGGTCGACTCCGGGGTGGAGGTCCTGGCACGCGAGGGGGCCCGTGGGCTGACCTTCCGCGCGGTGGACGCCGAGGCCGGGGTGCCGGTGGGGACCGCATCCAACTACTTCACCGGCCGCGACGACCTGCTCCGGCAGATCGACGCCCGGCTGCACGAGCGGCTGGCCCCGGACCCGGAGGTCCTGGCCGGGCTTCTCAAGGCCCCGCGGGACCGCGCGTTGATCACGGCCTTCATGCACGACCTCATGGCCCGCGCCCAACGCGACCGCACGGGCTACCTGGGTCTCCTGGAGATGCGCCTGGAGGCCACGCGCCGCCCCGAACTACGGGCCTCGTACACGAAGACCATCCGCGGCGACCTTGAGTACGGCATGGAGTTCCATCGCACCGCGGGCCTCCCGGGCGGCGACGAGACCGTGACGATCCTGTACGTCGCCATGCTCGGCCTGATCCTCGAACACCTGACCCTGCCGGGGGTACTGGACGGCGTCCTACCGGGCGTGAGCGTCCCGGACGGCCTGGTGGAACGCATCGTCAACACGATCGTCCCCCACTCCTAGGGGCGCGGGGAGGGTGCCTTCGCACGGCGCCGAGGCAGGCGCCTCTGAGGGGCGCGGGGAACTGCGCGACCCGCCCCCACGGCGCCGCACCCGAAGAACCGCCCTAGGCCGTGCCCGCAGACCCCCCCAGCGGCAAGCGCACCGGTTCGCGCCACATCGGCCACACCCCCGGCCCCGCGGGCAACGCGACCGCCCGCCCCGCGAGGGCGAACCCCAGCCGCTCGTACAGCCCCCGGCTCCGCTCCGCGCTCGCCTCCAGAGACGCCGCCGGCCCCTCCCCCTGCCGCCCCGGCCGGACGCCGATCATCCACAGATGCTCGTGGGCAGCGCCCGCCGGATGCACCTCGGCGGTCAACCGGGCGATCAGCTCGACCCGTTCGTTGCCGGGATCGACGGTCTCCCGCAACTGGGCCGGCCCCTCCTCGTCCTCCTCCTGCGGCCCCGCCGGTATCGACAGCCACAGTGCGCAGGCCGAGCCGTCCCCCGCGACGTCCGCATATCCCGCGTCGAGCGTGATGTCGAAGAAGGCCCCCATCAGCAGCGGATGCCTGCGCCGCCGGTGGTCCGCGTCGGGAAAGACCCAACCGCTCACCGGGTCGCCTTGGAAGGCCTCGTCCAGGAGCCCCGCCCCTTTGACTCAACGGCCGCCGCTCATTCGGCCGTTGGAGCCCAGGCGATCACCCGGGCGAGGGGTGGCGGGTCCCGCGCACCGTGGGGATGCGCGGGGCCCGCCGAAACCGGAACCCCTCCGCCCCGCCGCGCCGTCAGGTGCCGCACGCGACAGAGAAGTCCGGCGTCTCAGACGGCCCTCCTCATGAGGTCCGCCGGGTCACGAACTCCGCCAGCGACAGCAGGCCTTCCGCCGCCTCCGGGTCCGGGACAGCACGGGAGAGATGGCCCAGGGCCCGCGCCATCCGGTCGGCCGCCTGGATCTGGGCCCAGTCGCGACCGCCCGCCCGCTCGACGGCGAGGACCGTGCGCTCCAGATCGCCGTCCCGGTAGGGAGCCCGGTACAGCTCGGCGAGTTCGGCCGCGGCCGGTGTGCCGGAGGCGAGCGCCGCGACCACCGGCAGGGACTTCTTGCGGGCCATGAGGTCCGCCCCGGCCGGCTTGCCGGTGCGCCCCGGGTCCCCCCAAATACCGATCACGTCGTCGATGAGCTGGAAGGCGAGCCCGGCCTCCCGGCCGAACGCGTCCAGCGCCGCGACATCCGCGTCGTCCGCGCCCGCGTACAGCGCCCCCAGCGCGCACGCGCACCCCAGGAGCGCACCGGTCTTGGCCTCGGCCATGGCCAGCACCTCGTCGAGCGTGATGTCGTGGGGACCACGACGCTCCATCGCGGTGTCGGCCTGCTGTCCTGCGCACAGCTCGACGACACAGCCGGCGAGCCGCGAAGCCGCCGCCCCGGACGCCGGATGCGGGTCCTCGGCGAGCAGCCGGTGCGCCAGTGCCTGCAAGGAGTCCCCGGCGAGAACCGCGTCGGCGTCACCGAACACGGCCCAGGCGGTGGGCCGGTGCCTGCGGGTGGTGTCCCGGTCCATCACGTCGTCGTGCAGCAGCGTGAAGTTGTGGACCAACTCCACCGCGGCGGCGGCCCGGACGGCGTTCGTCCGGTGCCCGCCGAGCGCTCCGGTCGCGGCCAGTACGAGCGCGGGCCGGATGGCCTTGCCCGCGTTCCCCGCCGCCGGAGTGCCGTCCGCGTGCTCCCAACCGAAGTGGTAGAGAGCGACCCGGCGCAACGGGCCGGGCAGTGACTCGACGGCCCGGCGCAGTTCCGGTTCGACCGAGACCCGGGCCCTGTCGAGAATGGCGGACGCCTCCTGTACGTCGGGCGAGCCGTACGGCCCGGCGGGCGCCGGCCCCTGCTCGGGGACGGCTCCCGCAACCGCGGACGTCCGTGCCTGCGTGCGCGTCTCCGTCATGAACTCACCCATGGGTCCGCCTCCCGGGACGCGCGGACGTACCCCTGGGGTCTACCCGGTCCGGCGGACGGGGACACGGCATGCGGTGCGCCGGAGGTCCCGGAGGTCACCGCCAACGGCCGATCTCGACGTTCTCCAGGACGCCGAGCGCGTCGGGCACCAGGACCGCGGCCGAGTAGTACGTCGTCACCAGGTACGACATGATCGCCTGCTCGCTGATGCCCATGAACCGCACGGACAGGCTCGGCTCGATCTCGTCCGGGATGCCCGCCTGCTGGAGTCCGACGACCCCCTGCTCCGCCTCGCCCGTACGCATGGCGATGATCGACGTCGTCCTGGCCTCGGTCACCGGGATCTTGTTGCACGGGTAGATCGGCACCCCGCGCCAGGTGGGGATGCGGTTGCCCGCCACCTCCAGGGTCTCCGGGACGAGGCCCCGCTTGTTGAGCTCGCGGCCGAACGCGGCGATCGCCCGGGGGTGGGCGAGCAGCATCTTGGTGCCGCGCCGCCTGGTGAGCAGTTCGTCCAGGTCGTCGGGGCTCGGTACGCCGTCGTGCGGCTGGAGCCGCTGGTCGTACTCGCAGTTGTTGAGCAGCCCGAACTCGCGGTTGTTGATGAGCTCGTGCTCCTGGCGCTCCTTCAGCGCCTCCACCGTGAGCCGCAACTGCTGCTCGGTCTGGTTCATCGGCTGGTTGTAGAGGTCGGCCACGCGGGTGTGGATGCGCAGCACGGTCTGGGCGACGCTGAGTTCATACTCCCGTGGCGCCGCGTCGTAGTCGACGAACGTCCCGGGGATGGCGGGCTCCCCCGTGTGGCCGGCCGCGAGGTCGATCTCCTTCTCGCCGTACGTGTTGGCGCGCTGGTGCGGGATCGCCCGCAGCTGCGCGAGGTGCTCGCGCAGGGACTCGGAGCGCTCCGCGATCGTGTCGAAGTGCGTGCGGGACAGTGCGAGGACCGTGCACGCGGTGGTCGCGCGGGCCGTGTACTCCCAGATGGCGTCCGGGTCGAGGATCGCCTGGTCGCCGAAGTAGGCGCCGTCCGCGAGCGTGCCCAGCTCCGCGTCGTCCCCGTACGGACCCGTGCCGATCTTCTCGACCCTGCCGTGCGCCAGCAGGAACACCTCGTCGGCCGGGCTGCCGAAGGAGGCGAGCACGCCGCCCGGCTCGAACTCCCGCTGTTCGCAGCGCGCGGCCAGCTCGGCGAGCACCTCCTGGTCCTCGTAGGTGCGCAGCGCCGGCAGTTCGCCGAGCTCCGCCGGGATGACCTGCACGCGGTCACCCGTCTTGACAAAGGTGACGCGGCCGTCTCCCACGGAGTAGCTGAGCCTGCGGTTCACCCTGTACGTGCCGCCCTGCACGTTCACCCACGGCAGCATGCGCAGCAGCCAGCGTGAGCTGATCTCCTGCATCTGCGGTGCGGACTTGGTGGTCGTGGCCAGGTTCCGCGCCGCGGATGTGCCGAGACTCTTCTGCGGCTGATCCTGGTCCGCGCGGATCTCTTCGCCTACCGACATGAAAATGTCCTCCCCATCGTGCAATGAGCTGCGGCGCCCACACTTCCATCACGGACCGTGCTGGTGCTATTACACGAAAGAGCGGGAATGGATCTTCGCGAAGCGGGGCATACTGCGGGCGCCCTGTTCGGGCCGGGCTGCCCGGACCGGCGGGTCCCCGGGCCGTTCCGACCGGGAACTCCAAGATCGGACGGCCCGTTGAACAGGCACGACGCACGACGACGGAGGAGACGGCCATGGCAGGCTTCCTGGACCGCGCGAAAGAACAAGCACAGCGCGGCCTCACACAGGGCAAGCAGAAGATCGACGAGGTCCAGGCGCAGCGGACCGGCGGCGATCTGCTGAAGACCCTCGGCGCGGCCTACCTCGCGGAGCGGCGCGGCAGCGGCTCCCCGCAGGCCACGCAGCAGGCGCTCCAGGCGGTGGAGAGCCACATCGCGACGCACGGGGACGGCTTCCTGCGCGCCTAGGCCCTGTCGTCAAATTCCCGCCTGCCGGCCGACGCCTGGCACGCACTCTCGCTGCACCGGGCGAAAGCCCAAGTACGTCCAGTACGAGGCCTTCCGC
>NZ_JBHXTO010000008.1:0-91801 GCF_042677425.1 Streptomyces sp. NPDC127119
GCCCGTGCTGCTGATGGTCATCGGCATCGTGGGCGGCCCGGGCGTCGAGTGGGCCTGCAGACTCGTTCCTTCCTCGTGAAGGGTGCGCGCCGTGGCCGGGCCTGTCGTTGCGGGTGAGCGCACTGG
Organism: Streptomyces sp. NPDC127119; assembly: GCF_042677425.1. NCBI lineage: Bacteria > Bacillati > Actinomycetota > Actinomycetes > Kitasatosporales > Streptomycetaceae > Streptomyces > Streptomyces sp. NPDC127119. The sequence goes on from NZ_JBHXTO010000008.1 coordinate 127, forward strand.
TCTTTAGCCTGCGCTCACTGTCGCGGGCTGTTGGCGGTACTGGCCCGGCGGAACGCCGTAGGCGCTGCGGAAAGCCCGGCTCTGAAGTGCGCGGGGCTGGCGAACCCCCACCGGGCGGCGATCGCGTGGATCGGGCGAGCGGCCAGCCGGGGGTCGGCAAGTTCGCGTCAGCACTGTTCCAGGAGGCGCTCGCGGACCCATCCGGCCGCTAGGTGGTGCCGGCGAACGGTGATGTTCGGAGGTGGCTGCTGTTCAGCGGGTTCTCGCGCTGCCCTTGCCTGGAGAGCCGTTTGGGGTTCAGGGGTTTTCGGGGTGCAGGGTTCCTTGGTCGTTGAGGTCGTCGAGCATGGCAGGCAGGCCCGTGGTGAGCATTTTGGTGCGGACCGAGCCGAGGATTTTGGCCATGAAGAAGCCTCCGGCGCCGGTGAAGCCGGTGTGGTCGTAGGTGAAGCGCGTTCCGTTGCCGTGCGGTTCGAGCCGGTAGGCGACCTCGGTCACCTCGCCGCCACCTTCGTCCTGCCACGAGTAGCGCAGTAGCGCAGGCTCGCGCACCTCCAGCACTTTGCACACCACGACGCCGCTCCAGCCGGGCTTCGGTTTCGCGATGAACTTGAACGTGGTGCCGACCGCGGTGGCGAAGCCCTCCGGCCGAGCGCCGGCGCCGGTGGCCGTCCACAGTGGGATCAGTTCCGGATCGGTGACCGCACGCCAGACCTTCTGTCGTGGGTGTGGGTACTCGCGGACGATGTGGATGGCGCTCATGAAGGGCTCCTCGGGTATGGGCGCGTCAAGCTCGGCTAAAAATTCAGGCACTGTAAATTTACAGTAGCAGAAGGATTTGGACTGTCCGGACTATGCTTCAGTGATGAGTACGCGCACCGTGGACTGGACGGCCTTGCGGGGCCGTGAAGAGGAGCCTGCAGTCGAGGGGCTGCGGGAGCGCAAGAAACGGCTGCTCCGGCAGCAGCTGTCCGACACGGCCACCGAGATGTTCATGGACCGGGGCTTCGATGCTGTGCGTGTCGCGGAGATCGCCGACGCCTGCGGGGTGTCGGAGAAGACCGTGTTCAACTACTTCCCCACCAAGGAATCCCTTGTCCTGGACCTGGGCGAAACCACGTTGATCTCCCTGCGGACCACACTGGCCGATCCGGACCTGTCGCCGGTCGAGGCGGTATTGGAGATCTTGTCCGGCCAACTGGCGGGCCTCACGTCCTGGCTGACGGCGCAGGACGACTGGACCCAGGCCAAGGCTGTTCTGCTTCGCTTCGGCATGCTGATCCGATCGACTCCGTCCCTGCGGGCATATCAGCGCGACATGACCGACCAGCAGGTCGCCGTTGCCGCCGAAATCCTGGCCCGGCGCACTGAGATGAGCCCGGACGATCCTGAACCCCAGATCGCCGCGGCCGCCCTGCTCGCGCTGTGGCCCGTCCAGTTCCAGGCGCTGCGCAGGCACCTGCATCGCGCCCAGACCTCCGAGGAACTGCACGATGAGGTCAGCGCCGACGTCCAACGCGCAGCCCAACTTATCGACGCCGGACTTAGCTCATTCGCCCCTGCCCGGCGCAGCTCGTGAATCAGTCGACCGGTCCGGCGTAGCGGCGAGGGGTATCACCGTTCCTCCGGCGCACCTGCCGACCAGGACTCGTCACCAACCTCCGTGGGTAGAACAGCTATCCCGGGGCGGGTGCGTCCTGGCCGCGGGCGTCGTCGATCTCTCCGCCGCGACGCCCACCGGTTCGCGGGCCAGCTGTCGCGGTCGGACCCGGGGGAGGGCTCGGAGCGCTTCGACCAACGGCTTCCGACGGGCCCTCGCCGACTGCGAAGGTCTGTTTCTCTCGGTCGACGTTGATGTCGTCGGTCCTTGCTCCGTACGCGTACACGACGTCCTCCTCGGCACCCGCTCGGCTGCCGCCTGGGCAACTCCTTGACGCAGTCCGGTGTCAAGGCGGCGGCGCACTGCCCGCTGTCGGCTGGGACCTCGTCGAGGTTTCTCCGCTCTACGACCATGCCGACGTCGTGGCCCTGGTCGCCAACAGGGGCGTACGTGAAGGAACTGGTCGACAACTCCAGCAGATCGGCCGCGGCGGCGTCCACCGTCACCTGCACACTTACGAGGTCTGCGGGCAGGAGCCGGTTTTTCTGCGGTAGCGGCTTCCTCGGGCAGTGACCTGATGGTGCCGGAGTCGGCGGGACCGGCTCCGGGTATGCCCAGAGGCCTTGAGGAGAAGCGATGACGGACGAAGCACTCAGCCGATCAGAAGTCCACGCCCTGCTCTCGGACGGCACCACCGTGTGCATCCGTCCCGTGGCACCAGGAGAGCCTCACCGACCGCGGCGTCCGCGTAAGGCGCGTCATCGCGGCCGCCGTGATCACGGCAGAGATCAACTAGCCGATCGGGTACCCGACGTGCAGTCCATCCGCTGCCGCGAGCTCCTGCTCCGGATCTGCCGTTCAGCAGGCGTCCGTCCGCGCGCCTCGGACGCCACCCGTGCGCTCACCGCCGTCGACAGGCCACTGCCGGCGTCATGACCTCCGTGCCCACGGCCTGCGACGCCCCGGCCGCGATACGCCTGACGCCTTTCGTGACCGCCGTGCCCTGTGACCCCCGGACGCCTGCCGCCTGACCCAGGCACTCCGCGCCGAACAGCTCGACCCGTCCGGCAACGCCTCTACGTGCCCCCTGGGGGCCATCACAGAGCCCTGCGGGCTGCCTTGTACTGCGACCGCCGTCTCCGCATCCGCTGGGAGGGACGAGCTGACATCCACGCACCATGTCAGCCGTCTCGGCGGAGTCTTCCCTTCGTGCGTTCCGGGCGTGAATTGGCTCAAGTCGATTCGCTGCGGAACTCGCCCGGTGTGCCGGGCTATTCGGCGGCGGCGAGGCTCCGAAGGCGGATCAGGGTCTCGCGGATGACGTCCCGCAAGTCGCGCTTCTCGGTGGCGTCGCTCCATTGGCTGAAGGCGACGCGGAACACGGCGCTGCCGGTCTCGGCGGCCAGGCTGGCCTCGGTGGTGCCGATACCTCGCTGCCGCAGAGCGTCGGTCAGCGCGGCCGTCAGGGCTGCTTGCTTGATCAGCTCGCGTTCGCGGAGATCGGTGTTGGCAGTGATCACTGCCTGGCGTGCCCTTGCGCGGTCACGGTCGTCGCCCGCGAGCTGGGCCACGGCTTCGAGCACGGCAGCGACGACGTTCATTGCCGATGCCGTGGGCGGCATCGTTTCCACGATGTCCTGCACTTGCTTCGACAGGTCGGCCGAGCCGTCGAAAAGGACCTCGCGTTTGTCGGAGAAGTACCGGAAGAAGGTGCGGGCGGTAACACCGGCGCGCTGGGCGATGTCGGCCACCATCGTGTGTTCGAAGCCGCGTTCCATGAACAGTTCCAGCGCGGCCTCGCGCAGTCGCTCTCTGGCCCCAGGTTCCCAGCGTCCCATGCTGCGAGTGTAGGTGAGGTCACCTGGTGACATGCCTCCACCCCAAGTGATGTCATCTCGTGACATCACAGGTGCTAAAGTGATGTCACGATATGACATCACTTGGAGGCGGCTATGAAGCGGATCCAGTACCACCAGTACGGCGGTCCTGAACTCATGCGACTGGAGGAGTTCGAGCCGGCCCGGCCCGGTAGTGGTCAGGTCCTGATCCGGGTGCGGGCCGCGGCAGCCAATCCGATGGACTGGGGGCTCCGCAGCGGCGCCTTGAAGATGGCGACCGGGCGGACCTTCCCCCGCGGACTGGGCCATGACTTTGCGGGCGTCGTCGAGGTGGTCGGGCCGGGCGTCACCCGACTCGGTGTCGGCGACGAAGTGCTGGGCGGAGCATCGATCAAGGCGTCGGGGGCCTTCGGTGAGGTGGTCGTCGCCGACGAGAAGGCGGTCGTGAGGAAGCCTGCGAACCTCTCCTTCGAGGAGGCCGCCGCTGTTCCGACCGTCGGGCTCACCGCCTTCCAGGCCCTGACCAAGAAGGGCAAGCTGCAGCCCGGGCACACCGTGTTCATCAACGGCTGCCTCGGCGGAGTCGGCCGAGCCGCCGCTCAGATCGCTTTGGCACGCGGGGCTTCGGTAGGCGGCAGTTGCCGCGACACCGCCACGCAGGATGCCCGTGACCTTGGCATCGACCCGATCGTCGATTTCGGCTTCGACCCGGAGGCGCTCAGCGGCCTATTCGACATCGTCCTCGATACCGCCCACACGCTGTCCGACAAAAGGGCGAAGCGGCTGCTCAAGCCGGGCGGGCGCATCGTCAGCCTCCACCCCACGCCCACGACGTTCGTGAAGGCCGCTCTGCCGGGCCCCTTCCGCGTCCTGGTCGCCCAGGTCTCGTCAGAGGATCTTGAGGAGGTCGCGCGCGCCGCCGGACAGGGCACCCTGCGGGTCCCGATCGCCCGCACGGTGCCGCTCACGGAGGCCGTCAAGGCGCTCACGGAACTCGAGCGCGACGGCACGCCCAAGGGCGGCAAGCTCGTCATCACGACCGACTGACGCTCAGGCCTGCCCGATCGTCGGCTTCAGCCCTACTACAGGAGCTCTTCGAATGAGTGCACAGATCTGGGTACTCGGCGGCGCCGGGCGCAGCGGCCGCAGCATCGCGGCGCAGCTCGCCCGGCGTGGTCTGACAGCCGTCCTCGTCGGCCGGGACGCGAACCGCCTGCACGCCGCAGCGGAGCGGACCGGCAGCGAAACCCTGCTGGCTCCTTCCCTTGCCGCCGCCGCCTCGGAAATCCGTCAGCGACGACCCGGCGTGGTCATCAACACGGTCGGGCCGTTCACTGCGACGGCCCCTGAGGTTGTCGACGCCTGCCGTGCCGCCGGCAGCCACTACATCGACCTGGCGAACGATGTCGCGGCGCTCTCCGCTGCGTTCGCGATGCACGACGCGGCGACCCAGGCGGGTCACACGCTGGTCACCGGCGCCGGGTTCGGCGTGACCGCCACCGAGAGCGTAGTGGCGAAGCTGTGCCAGGGCCGTCCCGCACCGCTCCGGGTCCGGGTCGACATGGTGCCCTCGATCGCGATGGAGGAAGGCACCGCTGGTGAAGCCTTGATCAGCACCCTCTTGGGCAGCCTTGAAGGCCGCCGGATCACTGACGGCCGCCTGGCACCCACCCGCATGTTCAGCGATGCGGTGCGTCTCACCCTGCCGGACGGATCGCAAGTGACCACGGCGAGCATGCCGTTGGGTGAACTTCTCGCGGCCCACCGGGCGAGCGGCGCCCGCCATGTCCTTTCGGCGTCCAGCGAGGCACCGTCCTCGCCCGCGATCCGGGCGATGATGCCGGCCGTGAGCACGCTCATGCGGTGGGAGCGGCTGCGATCGTTCACCACACGCCGCCTCGCACGGGTACACGTCAAGGCTAAGGAACGGCCGCGTGATCACTCCTGGGGGCACGCCGTCGTCATCTGGGCGGACGGCGAGACCAGAGAGGGCTGGCTGCGCCTGGGTGACGCGCAGGAGTACACCGGAACAGTGCCTGCGGAGATCGCTCGGCTGCTGCTGGCTGGTGAGGGCCGACCTGGCGCATACACCCCGGCCGCCCTCTTCGGCCCTGCCCTCGCCGAATCGTGCGGCGCCGAATACCTGTTGCCCCAGCCCGGCCAGCGATGACAGGAGTCCGATCCGGCCCGCAACGGCTGAGCCGCTCGCCGACGAGCGCGCCTCGGCCGCCCCGGCGCCGGGGCAGGCAGGCGGTCGGGCGGTGATGCTGATGCCGCACCGCACGCCGTAGGCGGAGGGGACCGTGCTCCCGTCGGGCTGTCGGCGCCATCCTCGCTACCGTGCGCCAGCCAGCCAGCCAGCCAGCCGGACCGGTCAGGGCCCGCGAGGTCGGCGAGGTGGTGGGGGTGGATGTCAGCGTGCGGTCCAAACTGGAACTGCTACGCAGCAAGCTGGTCGGACTCGTCGATCGCGGCCGGCTGAGCCGTCTGCCCGACGGCCCCACTCGCCTGTGACCTGATCTGCCGCCCGCCGGCATGGGGCCTTTGAGTGTGCTCTGTTGAGCTGCCTTACCTCCGAGGCAGACCAGCGGCGGCCCCGGGGTGAAAAGCTGGGGCCCCGATCGCCTACGAACAGCATCTGGCCACCGGCGACCTCGCCTCATAACGACACGAAAAGTGTCCACTTCATGGGCAAGGGCCGACCGGAACTTCATGGTTGCGCGCCTCACCACGTCCATCGCAGATGTGTCAGGTGGTCAGGCCGGCGCTGGTCAGCCAGATGTGTTCGCAGGTTGCCGACGCCTCCTGGAGCTTCTCGCGGGATTCCTGTGAGGCGTGGTAGAAGGTCCGCTCGATCATCCAGCACAGGACACGTGCCATCGCCGGGGCCTGGTCTGGTGCGGCGCCGGCCTGGATGCCGGCGCGCTCCAGGACAGCGGTGATGGCCGCGATGAACAGGTCGGCTGTGCGCTTCCACAGCTCGCCGATCTCCGGCACGGTCAACGACAGATCGATCGCCGTGCGCATGACCAGGCCGTGCTCGTTCCACAGCTCGACCGTGCGCTGCAGGGCCGCTGCGATGGCCTGGCGCGGCTCGTCGGTCCGTGCGGTGACTTCAGACCGTTCCCACAGGTGCTTGACGGTCCGGGCCGTGAGTGCCGTGACCACTTCCTGCTTGGAGCCGAAGTAGAAGTACAGAGCACCGCGGGTGATGCCCGCGCCCTGGGCGATGTCTCCGACGGTCATCGCGTCGTAGCCCTTTTGCACCAGCAGGGCCTCGCAGGTGTCGAGGATGGCCCGCTCCCGGACGTCGCCCTTGCGTTCGGCGGTGCGGCGGCTCCGGGCGGGCTGGTCGCCGGGTGTCAAAGCTGAGCTCCGTCGGCGAAGTCGGTTGTACGCGAGAGTGTCTCCCACGTACGGATGTCCTCGTCCACCTCCGTGCGCGCGGTAGTGACCAGCCGCAGCGCGTCCGAGCCCAGAACGAGGTGGGCCGGCGGTTGCTCGACCGACGTGATGTGCACGACCGCTTCCCCGGCCTTGGCCGGATTGCCCAGCTGGTTCCCGCTAGCCTTCTGTCGCGCCTCACGGATGGGGGTGAACAGCTCGTCGTAGTCGTCGACGGACTGCGCGGTGCGTGTCATGGACCGTCCGGCCCAGTCGGTACGGAAGGAGCCTGGCTCGATCGCCGTCACGTGGATACCGAACTGCGCGACCTCCTTTCCCAGCGCCTCGAGGATGCCTTCCAGGGCGAACTTGCTGCCGCAGTAGGCGGACATGCCGGGCACCGCCATCAGCCCGCCCATGGAGGTGACAGCCATCAAGTGCCCTCGGCGGCGCCGGCGCATGTGAGGCAGCGCCGCCTGCAAGGTGGCCACCGCCCCGAACACGTTGACCTCGAACTGCCGCCGCACCTCGGCCAGCGAGGTTTCCTCGAAGGTCCCTTCCAGGCCGTATCCGGCGTTGGCGACGACCACGTCCAGCGGGCCGACGCTGCTTTCGACCTCCGCGACCACGCTGGAGACGGCGTCGTCGTCCGTCACGTCCAGGATACGAGCGTGAGCGTGCCCGGGCCTGAGCTCTTCGAACGACCGCAGGTCCTTCTCGGAACGGACGGTGCCGACGACGGTGTGCCCGGCGGCCAGGGCGGCTTGGGCGAAAGCGCGCCCCAGACCAGTACTGACGCCGGTGATGAGCCAGTTTTGCTTCTTCACGGTTCTTCTTCCGGAGAGGTTTCGTGGGAGAGCCGGGTTGCCCCTTCAACAGAAGTCTACACAACGTCGATTTTTATCGTTACTGTGTTGATTCTCTGCCGTAGGGGCGGGTCGGGCCCCGGTGGCAAAGCTCGGCCCGGTGTAGCGGACCCCAGACCAGTGGTACGGGTCACCGAACTTGAAGACCCCGCTGCCCTGGGAGTGGGTCGGGTTGTCGTCGGTGTCCCGGCAGAAGCGGTCATTTTGAAGGGTGGCGAAGGCTGGAGCCCTCTTGGCGGCCGCCTGCGCGGGCGACGGGCCCAGTCCTGCCAGGACGGTGGTCGCTGTTCCGGCGACCGTGCCGGCGAGGACAACGCGCCGACTCGGGCCGGTAAGACGTGGAGCAGGCATGGCAACCTCGATAGGAGTGTCGGGTGTGAGGCCGGACGGGGCGCGGGTCAGGGACGGCCGCCGACCTCATGGACGGCGTTCGTCCAGGCACGGGCCTGGTTGCTGAGGGTGACCCCGAGACCTGGGCGGGGGAGACGTGCATACGACCGCCACGGATCTCCGGATGTTCGTTGAAAAGGGGCTCCAGCCAGTCGAAGTGCTCCACCCAGGGCTCGATCGGGTAGGCGGCGGCGAGGCGGAGGTGGATCTCCATGGCGAAGTGGGGTGCGAGCTTGAAGGTGGTGGTGCTCAGCGAGGGCAGCGAGCTTAAGGAACTGGGTGATGCCGCCGATTCGGGGTGCGTCGGGCTGGATGACGTCACAGGCGTGTCGACGGATCAGCTCGACGTGTTCGGCCACGCTGGCGAGCATCTCGCCGGTGGCGAACGGGGTGTCGAGAGTTGCGGCGAGGGCGGCGTGGCCCGCCGCGTCGTAGGCGTCGAGGGGCTCCTCAGTCCAGACGAGGTCGAACTCCTCCAGGGCGCGACCCATACGCTGGGCGGTGGGTCGGTCCCACTGCTGGTTGGCGTCGACCATCAATCGACGAGGCGGTTTCGACACTCACCGGTTCGGAGTCACTGCGGTCGACTGTAGCTGGAAGTGTCACCAGCCCCCGCAAGCGACGCCGGGCAGCCGGCCGACCTGGTTCTCGCACAGCTGCCGCAAACGCCCCTTTTCCCTTAGCATGTGGTGGCCGTAATCACCTGCCAGCTCCGACGGAACTGATTGCCGGTGGTCGCCCCATCCAGGCCGTCGCATTGATTCGCGAGCGTGCTGGCACACCGACGCCAGATCTCCGCGATTGCGTTGATCTACTGGAACTACGCGCCCAGATCTTTCGAGATGAATAGATATCAGGCAGGTCGACCAGACTCTCCGCCGGTTCAACCTGCTCTCACGCGTGAGTCGTCGACTTACGAGACTGGTCATGACCCCGCCTCACCGGCGAGAACACCACCTCCCGGCATGATCCGACATCTGCATGTCAAGGCCGCATCCAGGCATGAGAGCTCGTAACACGATCATGGGCGGACCTTCTTGAGACGTCTCCAGCAGATGAGTCCGCAGGCCAGGGAAACGAGAGCATTCGTGCAGGTCGAGACGTCTTTCCCAGCGGACGGACAGGCGCGGTGCAGGAGCGCGAAGGTCTACTCAACGACGTAGCGGAGCTTGCCCAAGTCCGCGATGTCGGGGGGACTTTGGGGGCGCCCTTGCGGGAGATCACCGGCAGGATCCGTCGTCTGCGCAGCTCGCGCCGGTTGGGGTTGCTGTCGTAGCCTTTGTCGCCCAAAAGCGCGTCGGGACGCCTACGCGGACGGCCCGGCTTCCCCGCGACGGGCGGCATGCCGTCGACCAGCGCGAGGGTCTGGGTGACGTCGTTGACGTTGGCCGCAGTGGTGATGACCTTGAACGGGGTACCCCTGCCGTCGCAGATCAGATGGCGTTTACTGCCCGTCTTCCCGCGGTCGACCGGTGATGGGCCAATGGCTTCGCCTCCCCTTTCGCGCGGATGTGGGAGGCGTCCACGCAGGCCCGCGTCCAGTCCAAGGCATCAGCCGCGTGCAACTCGGCGAGCATGATGCGGTGCAGATTCCCAAAGACGTCGGCCTCGTGCCACCGGCCCAGCCGACGCCAGCAGGTCTGTCCGGAGCCGAACCCCAGCTCCAGCATTTGCCGGCTGACGTCGTTGTAGAGCACGTACAGGATGCCTGCAGGCACAACAGGTTATCCACCGGCTTGGGGCCGGGGGCCTTCTGCGGCCAGGACGGCAGCAACGGCTCGATCAACGCCCAGAGGTCATCTTCCGCAATCCACCGTCGAACACTCACACTCTCCCAAACGGCCGAATCGTCACACCGGTCACGCCCGTTCCGCTGCGGAATCGGCACGCGCACCTACGACGGTCAGGGCGATGCATCGCCAGCCGGGACGCCTTCCAAAGGAAGGCGATCGCGGTGGTACTCCGACTCCAACCAGTCCTCCCTCACGATGACCGGTCGCGACATCCGCACGCCACCGACCTCCTGTGTGCGCACAAGAAGCCCCAGATCGGTCAGGGCGAGGGAGTCATCGGGTGTGTACAACAAGCAACTCGCGTGCTCGGCTGCGTAGTCAAGGAGGAACTTGTGCGCCTGCTCGGGATCGCGGCCGGCCAGTGCAAAGTCCGCCAGCAAGACCTGCGGACCCGTGACCGCATCCAGGGCAATGCAAGCCAACTCGCCTGCTTCGTAGAACACCTTCACCCCGTCGGCGAAGTCTTCCTGCTCATAGGGACCGCCCACCCGTTTCTTCGGCTCACAGACCCGGAGCGCGTCGGCGACCTCGGCCGGGCTCATCCGGAACCGCAGTGGCCCCAGCCCGGCTCCGGGCAGCAACTCCCAGCGCGCCCGTCCCGCCCTTGCGCTCACGTGATCCGCCCCTTCGAGCGACCATCCCCTGCGGCCCGGCATCGCGTGCCAGCCCAGCGCCCAAAGTGCCACCTGAACTGAGCGAGCGCCAACCGAAGGGCTCGGGCACACCACGCACCTCAGCAAGATCGTGTTACGAGTCTTAGATGCATGCCGGGAAGGGCGCCCGACAGGTGAAGTGCCTTGTCAGGCGCCCTTTTTCGGCGTCTAGAAGAAGCCCAGCTTCTTCGGCGAGTACGACACCAGGAGGTTTTTCGTCTGCTGGTGGTACAGGTTCGCCATGGCCTCTGACCTGTGGGTATGGGTGAAAGCGCCTCGTGCTGAACCGAGTTGGCCCGCCCCTGGCCCGGATCTTGGTCCGACCTGTTGCGTTGGTGTGCGAGGCCCGGGATCCGAAATGGCGCAAATAGCCGGAACGGCCTTGGGGTGCCTGTGGTGGCGGGGACCCCGTATGGGAGCGGTCAGGCACGACGGTCATCGTTGGTCTGATTCGGCGACATCGATTGCGTAGTCGGCCCTGAGCGTGTGCTGGCGAAGCCGACTCAGCGCTAGGAGCTGGCTGTCTGAACAGATCGAGGTCAGGACCCCGTTCCTGCAAAGCCTCGTACCAAAGGGCCGCGCGTTCGGGATCGTCAGTCGACGGCACGGCCTGGATCGGCGGACGCATGCCGTACTCCGCCAACAGGTGCAGCAATAAAGCCCTGCGCCGCAGGTAGGACCACCCGCGGGTGTCCCCGTGCTCGGGATGCTGAAGGACGTCCTAGACCGCGCAGGGATTTGTGATTCTGCCGCGTCGGTGGGTGGTGGAGAGGTCGCTGGCGTGGTGGCTTCACGCCCGCCGGAATGCCCGGGACTATGAGACCCGGCCCGAGCACTCCGAAGCGATGCTCACCCTCGCCGCAGTCATGCTCATGACGTGTCGGCTCACCGGGCAGCCAGTGTTTCCCAACGCCGCGAAGCCATGGCCGGCATCGAGCGTCGCTGCGTGAGCGGCTTCGTCTGAACGGCAACGAATGCCGGTCAGTCCCAGATCACCCGGCCGTCCTTCACGTGTGCGTGCCGGCCACGCGTGAGTACGCCGCCTTCCCGGCCGTCCTCCAGCGCGTTGGCTACAGCGTTCAGGACGTGTCCCAGTGATGAGGCGTAGTGCTTGGCGTAGTCGGTCTCGCGGTAGGCCAGGACCGGAGCCGGGGCGCTCTCGTCGGCCCGGCCGACGTCCAGAAGCAGTCCATAGTGCGCATCCGTCTCGGCCAGGACAGGAATCCACGATGGCTTCCACCAGTCGTCGTCTCCAATGTCATCGGCAATACGGAGAAACTGCTGGTGGCGGTCGATGATGCTCTGACAGTCGAGGAACACCTCTCCGCCGGGAAAGATCTTGGAGTCCAGGTGAGGAACAAGCTGGAGCCCTGCAGGAATGGGGATTCTGGAGTCCTTCGTGGAACTTCCGTTGTTCAGGCGCAGCCAGGTTTCGAGGACCTGGGGTATGCGGAAGCCGAGGGAGTCGTTCAGATGCTGGATGTCCGCGTCGGCGGCCGGGGGGTTGAGTGCTTGCGCGCTGACAGCGGCATTGCTCTCCAACCATCGGCGGATCCTGATCCATGGGGAGGTAACGTCGTCTGGATGGAGCATGGATGCTCCGGCTTCAAGGGCCAGGCCACCGCATGGGTGGCGTTGGAGAGGTCGTCCTACCTGCCAGAGGGTACGAGGAACTACTGACAATCAAGCCACCTCAAGGTCGCTCGGGGTTCAAGGACGGGTTCTCACTGCGACCAGAAGCGGTCGCCCTGTGCTCACGCGTCGGTCAGAGATGGATGATTGCCGTCGCTTTTCGGCTGTTTGCGGTCGGTGCCGGTGCGGAGCGCGCAGGGCGGGGATGCTCAGATCGGTACGCGTGTGTTCCGTCCGACGGGAACGAGCGAGCCGTGAACCTTGTCGACCACCGCCATGAGCGTGATATCGCCCGCGAGCTGGGAGGCCCGGCCCCCTACGACCCGGCCTGGCTGAACGGCCAGGGCCGTGCCCTGACCGTGGACGGCACTGCGGTGGCCCGGCTGTACGGGGCGGCCCGCGAGGGCTGCGACGACTGCCGCCAGGACTCGCTGGAAGGGTTGGGCCGGAATCCGGCCCAGGTGGCCGCGCTGGCCCTGTGGGCCTGCACGCGCGTGACGGATCTCTTCAACGGCTTGCCCGTGGAGATGCTGGAGAACGGCGACCCGGCCTTTCGACGGCTGGCACAGGCCTACTCCGACAGCACCTTCCAACACGGCTCCGCGGTACGCGAGCTGACTGACCTGCACGAGGTCTGCCTGCGCCTGCCCCCGAACGCCCTCCAGCCCGCCGCGGAACGGGCGCTGAAGGTGCTGCTCTCAGCCTTTGACCCGGCCCTGTTCGGCTCCCTGATCTGCGCCTACACACCCGGAGACTGATGCGGGCTACCGCCCGTCGGCGCGGGGACGGCTGCCCCGTGAGACACCTCAGGCGTCTAAGCCGTCAAGTGGCAGCGGAACGTGGTGCGCTGCGGTCGAACATGCCGGTGGTCAGATGCTGGCGAAGGCGGACAGGAGTGTGTCGGCGCGGAGCCGTAGCTCAGGTGTCGTGGTTCCTGTGATGCTGATGGACATTTCCTGGCCGCCGACGGCTTGAGCGAGGGCGACCTCGAAGGTCTCGTTCGTGCCGACCAGTGGATACGAGTACCAGCTGTCGGGCGCTTCGTCGTCAGCGTCCTGGACTGCGGCGTCGATGGTTTCCCAATCGGCTTCGTCGAAGGCGTATCCGGCGTAGCTGGACAGCAACTCAAGGAAGGCACGCAGGTTGCGGCCCCAGATCCATCCGGCAATCGACTCGGTCACGCGTTCCCCGTTCCTGTGAGAGGGCCAGCATCGCAGACGTTGTCGGCCGGCCCGCCTGGCTGCCGCCTCGCCCGACAACTAGGGACTCAGGCGGCGTAGGGCAGCCTGAGGAGATCACATGGTGCGCATGCCCCAGCGGGTCACTGGGCATCGTCGTGGTAGGCGATGAGCTTCAACACCCCAACGCCCACCTGGTGCTTGGCCCGGCTGGCCCAGTCCTGGTGGAAGAGCTTTTCGATGAAGTGCGGGGTGGTCAGGACGATCACTTCGTCGACGGCGGTGTCGAACTTCCCGGCACCGGGGGTGACTTCATGAGCGCAGGCGACGGCGAGCACGTAGCCGATGCCGCGCTCCTGCAGCGCGGACCGTCACGTCGGGCTGCCGCCGTAGACCTCGTCCCTCGTGACCCCGCCCACGTGGCGCCCGGCGTCGAAGAACCGGCTGATCATGCGGGCGGCGAGTTCCGGCTTGGTCGCGAAGACGGTGTTCTCGCCCAGCCCAGCGGGCCGGCAGCGATCCGGGTCGCACGTCCACGAGCGCGGGATATACAGCTCGCGGTCCACCGCCGCGTGCCCGCGGCGCCCGGTGTACACGAGGTAGACCGCTACCTGCGCGTTTTCGATCCTCCCGGCGGTTCCGGTGTATTGACGCTGGACGGTCACAGTGTGCGTGCCCTTCTTTACGTCCCCGGTCTCGTCGACCACCAGCACCGCGCCCTCGTCGTGCAGATGCTCCAGCACGTACTCACACACGTCATCACGCACGCGGTCGGCATCCCACCTGGCCCGGCCGAGCAGGTGCTGCATATCGTCCGGGTTCGTCTGTCCAGCCCACTCGGCGATCGACCAGCAGTTCTTGCGCGGGAGGTCTGACAGCAGCCCGAACAGCATGGCCTTCGCCTGGCGCCGTGGTTCAACCCACGTGAACCGGTCCGATATCCGGCTCATCAGGGCCTCGAACGCGTCCTGCCAGCGGGCAGGGTCTACACCGTGGCGCGCGGCCACCGCACTATCTTGGAGAGTCCACACACCTCACCAAGATCACGCGGTGGCCGTCCTGTTCCCGCGGCGAACGACGAGATCACGGAGTCGTCGTGATACTTGGGCCCGGCCCCCGGCGGATCCCGAGCAGAAGATTGCCGGACGCTGGCAATGTGCGAAGGTCCGCCGTACCTGCATGCTGATGTCCGCCGACAGAAACGGGGGCGTCAGTGGAAGCAACCACAACCTGCAGCGTGGCACGTGCCCGCATCGGATCGGGCCTGGCGGTGACGGTTCTTCTGCTGCCTCTCGGCGGCTACGGGCTGGCCAGGGCGGGGGTAGCCCCGAACGGCGCACCCATCGTGCTTGGCCTGCTGTCCGTGATCGTCGGCTTCGTCCTCCTGCCCGCGTTGTGCGAGGAGCGAGCCCCGTTCCGGCACTCATCGTCGCACTTGACTGCGCGCACCTTGACCGGCGAGCGGTCCGTCGATCTCAACCAGATCACCTCCGTCCGACTGCTGACGACCTTTTCGTACGGCAGCGCGTACCGGACGCTGTGGGTGCGCGACGCCAACGGTGTGCGCCTTGGTATTGAGACAGAGAGAAGCCGCAGGAAACTACGCCGAGCGATCGAGAAGGCGGACGCGAACGCCGCGCGAGGCGTCACCGGGCCCCATGTGAGCCGTGCGGCCCGGGCGCATCTGGGCCTTGCTCCAGGGCAAGGGATCGTCGCCCATACGGTTCTCTCTTTTCTGCTTCTGATCGTGGCCGGGAGCTTGTACGTGGTTGCTGTGCTCCAACTCGGCGGACAGTAAGCCCCCTCCCCGTAGTGACTGACGAACCCGCCACAGCGGCTCGTGATCACGATCTACCACTGGAGTACTAGACCTGACCAACACCACCTTCCGCCGCCATTACCCTGACATCGCCCGAGAAATCGCTGATCACCGAGCCACCCCCACCGCCCCTCGCAGCGGACCGACCGCGCACGACAGACTCGTCGCCCGCAACGCGAAACTCCGCCGACACAACCGCGAGCTGACCGCTCAGCTCACCGTCGCTGCTGCACAGATCCAGCGCCTTGCTCTGCGCAACGAACGACTCCAAGAGGCACTGGAGGAGACGTCGAACATCATGAGCATCACCAGCAGGGCCTCACGCCGTTGAACAATTGACCTCGCGCTCTGGACACGCGAGACGCTGACAGCGTGATCACTGCGAGTCGCCGTTTACCTGCCTCTCTGCCGCACACAGCCTCACCCGATGACGCTGAACGTCGACCTCGGCAACCCGGACCGTGATCTGATCGCCCTCGCGCACGAGCTGGTCAGGGGTCACTGCTGGCTGGCTCGTCATCTCGGACAGGTGAAGGAGCCCTTCCACGTCCGGGGCGACGCGCACGAATACGCCGAATGGGACGATCTTTGTGACAGTGCCGTGGAGGACCTGACCCGATTGGTCAGAGAACTCGGTCAGAGGGTCTTTCTGCAGGGCCTTCATCGAGATCGCGACCTGTCCCTGACGTGTTTCGGCGATGAGCACCTCGGCGGTGATCCTCTGGCCGGCCTCGACCGCTTCCGAGGGGTGGCTGATCCGCGACCAGGTCAGTTCGGGCACACGGATGAAGCCAGTGCATAGCCTGTCGGGCTCGCCGTCGAGATGGACGAAGACGCCGAAGTTGTGAACCTCCGACACGGTCCCGGAGACGATCTTCCCTGGCTGGAGCGCGAGCAGGAAGGTCCGGAGCTCGGAGTTCTCGCAGGCGCGGGCGGACAAGCTAAGTTCTCCGCGCCACCGTCCGATCTCCTCAGCATCGAGTTCCTGGCCGATCTCGAAGACCTCAGACGGATGGTCGATACGGTGCATCGACGCCTCGTCCCGGGAAATTCGGCCAGCTTCGTTGTTCCCCTCGCTCGATGCCCCGAGCACGACCAAGACGTCTGACCTGTCGAAGCCGGTGACGGTTACCCTGCGGACCGGACCGGGACGGAGCTTGTTGAGGAAAGACTGCAGGCGAGGATCGGAACCGGGCTCGGACATGGGCGGAGCCTAGCCCGAGTGCCTCCCGGGCGCAGCGGACATGCACTCCACCAGGCACCGCTTCTGTTCGGTGGTGGGCGCGCATCCCTCGCCGTTAGGCTTCGGGACCGAACGAGAGAAGATCACGTATGGACCCCCGCCTGCCCCGCCTGAGCCGGAAGCTCGCCCGGATCCCCTTCAGCCCTCTTCGCAGCCACTCCTTCGGCGAGGAGAACCATCGCTTCCAGCTCGGGCGAACCGTCAGCCCAGCGACGCTCGACGCCTTCGAGACTGACCACGGAGTCGTGCTTCCTGCCCCCTACCGCGACTTCCTGACGTTCCTTGGCGCGACCGGGGCTTCCCCGTTCTACGGACTCCTGCCCCTGAGCCGGTGCGAGCTGTTTACGATGGACCCGAAAGGGGCCGAGGATGGGGTCCCGCAGGGCTTCACCACGGTCGAAGATTGTGCACGTCCAGGCGACAGGTTCCTGCACATCATCGAAGCAGGATGTAGCGACGTGGTTCTGCTGGGAGTCACGGGACCGCTGACCGGCCGCATCGTCACGGGCAACTCCGATGGCTTCTGGGGCCCCGACCTCTCGTCCACCCCCGACTTCATCGCCTGGTATGAACTCTGGCTGGACGAGATGGCGGCAGGTCACGACAGCCGGGCGCTCGAACTGACCTCGCCCGCCAGCCGCACCACTGAAAGACGCGCGCGTCCCACCTCATAGCAGCTCTGGACGGCATCCGAGGACATCGGTCCTCACTGACATTGATCAAGAAGATCGTGCGTCAGTGACTCCCAAAACCATCCTGGAACGACATCCATGACGACTGACGGCTTCATGGCCACGAGGAGGCCGTTGCAACCTGCCAGTGGTCAATGGTCAGCGCAGAACAGCGTCCACAAGCTGGCCTGGTTTATCAGGCGCAAGCCCCGCGGTCTGATCGCCGCTTCCATCCAATACGGACACGCGTACACGCAGATGCTGCAGGGATACGCGGGCTCCTACGAGGCCGGATTCCTGGACGACTACGCGTTCGAGGACTGGCTCTTCCGTATGGAGGGCATCGCTGAGGACGAACGCCGTCTCCTCGCTGGCGAGCACGTCAGTGGACCCGCCGCGGACGCCTACCGTTACCGCGTCCAGGCGGCCAGCCGCGAGTTCGCTGGCCGCGTCCTGAACAGCGAGCGTCATGCCCGCGACATGCTCGGCAACCCGCTCCTGCAGATCCTGTGGGGCTCGTAAGGTCGTCGCTGCACGTCGGAGCCGTGATCGGCTGCGGCTGGCAGGATGACCCGGTGATCGTCTCGCTGCTGTACAAGGTGGCCCGCAGGCTGCTGTCCGTCCCCGGCGTGCTGCTGCGCCGTGACACTGCGAAGAACTCAGAGGTGCTGGTGCTGCGGCACGAGAACGCCGTGCTGCGGCGGCAGTTGAAGACCCAGGTTTGCCACGAGCCCTCCGACCGGCTGTGGTTTGCGGCGCTGTCCGCCCTGATACCCCGTCACCGCTGGAGCCGGGCCTTCCCTGTCACCCCAGGCACGCTGCTGGCCTGGCATCGCCGGCTGATCGCTGCGAAGTGGGACTACAGCGCGCGGCGCGCACGCACCGGTCGCCCGCCCACCGCAGCCGCCCTCGAGCGCCTGGTGCGGCAACTGGCACACGAGAACCCGCGGTGGGGGCACCGGAGAATCCAAGGAGAACTCGCCCGGCTCGGGCACCCCATTGCCTCCTCCACCGTGTGGAAGATCCTCAACGCCGCCGGCCTCGACCCGGCCCCACGCCGCACCGGCCCGACCTGGCGCGATTTCCTGACCGCGCAGGCCGACGGCATCGTGGCCGCGGACTTCTTCCATCTGGACACCGTGCTGGGGAAGCGTCTGTACGCCATGGCGTTCCTGGAGCACGGCACCCGCAGACTGCACGTGACCGGGGCGACCGCGCACCCGGCGGCCGCGTGGGTGGTGCAGCAGGCCCGCAACACCGCCGTCAGCTTCGGCGAACGCGACCGGTCACCGCGGTTCCTGCTGCGCGATCGGGATGCGAAGTACACGACGGCCTTTGATGCCGTCTTCGCAGCGGAGGAGGCCGAGGTGCTGCTCAGCGCACCCCCGGGCGCCGCGGATGAACGCGCACTGCGAGCGAGTGATCGGCACCATCCGTCGCGAAGCCCTCGACCACGTCCTGATCCTGAACGAGGCCCACGCCACACGGGTACTGGCTGAGTTCGCCCGGCACTACAACACGCATCGGCCGCACCGTGCCCGGCACCAGCGACCTTCCGAGGCCACTGAGCCGACCACCCCCGTCCACAACCTCGAAGACCGCAGACTCCTCCGAACCCGTATCCTCGGCGGCATCATCAACGAGTACCGATATGCGGGCTGAGCAGCAGCGATGACTTTTCGAGCCCCACAGGCAGACGTCTGGCCTGTCGGCGACGGGCAGATCGCCGCAGTGTCGGCGCATGCGAGCGGCGGCGCTGCTCGGTGGTTGGTGTGGCCGTCGGGGAATGCCGCCGCAGGTCGTACTGTGCCGTGGGCTTTCACTTCACAGTGATGGCCTGGGCTGGGGGTGGTCAGCGGCGGTGGTGACCGCCGCCGTGGCCGCGGCCCCAGGACTCGCGTTCGATGCGGCGGTCGTGGTCGTTGCGCAGGGTGGCGGTGTCGGAGTGGTTGTGCCCCGCGTCAACGTGAGCATGAAAACAGCTCACTAACCGTTCCACTCCCACACCTTCACCAGGTCCGTGCCTCCCACTGCCACTAGCAAGTGGCCGTCCGGGTGGACGGCGAAGTCGTCGTAGCGACCCGCTTGTTCCAGGTGTCGGATCTCCGGTCCGTCCGTCACCTGGGACAAGAGACCTCGCCGCAGCCAGAGCACCCGGCCCTCGTCGGCGCACACGAGCCGCATGCCCTTGGCGCCGAGTCCGTCGAAGCGTTCCTGTCCGCTGAACTCGCGCCGCAGGACGATTTCGTCGCCACCGGTCCTCCAGACGATCAGCTCGCGGAAACTCGCACACGCCACGTACCGGCCGGACGGGGACACGGCCAGCCAGCAGCCCGGCTTGAGAAACTCCATCCAGTTGCGGATCCGTCTCTCGACCGGCGGTGCGCCTTCACGGTGCACATGGACCCGGTTCGTGGTCGCCATCGCCACCACCGAGCCGTCCGCGCTGATCGAGGTCGCCGCAAGCCCGACCGGACACGGCACCTCCCGCAGAATCCGCGCGTCATCGAAGGCGCGTACGGCCACACGGCGCTTGTCGTGGGTGGCGAGCACCTCTCCCCCGCTGGTCACCAGGAACTCGTCGGCGCGCAACGGTACGGAACGGCATCGGTGCTCACCGGACCTTCCCGTGAAGTGCACGAGGTCCAAGCTCCTGGGACGGGCGATTGCGACGCTGTGCCGGGTCGGGGACACGATGGCTTGGTGGCCGAGGCGCAGTTCGGCGCCGCCCGGAGCGCCGGGCAATTCCTCGCCCGAACCGAGGTCCCACCGTTCAATGGATCCGTCGCCCGCCACGACAACGGCCATGTGATCGGGGCCGAAGCCGATCGTCGACGGCCCCTCAGCGGGACGCGTCCTGCGCATCTCCCGTACGCCCCTTCCCAGACCAGGCTGCGCGGAGGCACCGGTCGACGAGGCTCCCGCGGAGGCCCGGCCGGAGGAGACGGAACCGCTGGAGGCGGAGTGCGCGGGTGGGACGAGGTGGTACAGCACCTCGAAGGTGAACGCGGCAGCGTGTCGGGACGCCGCCGGTTGCCAGAGCCGGTCGTTGTCTTCGCCTTTGTCGGAGAGCCGGTCAGAGATCCCGCGCACCACGAGGGCGCCGATGCCTGCGTTGAGATAGGCGCCCTGCAGGAAGCCGTACCCCTCCATCTCGACGGCCACCGCGTCGCCGCAGTATCGTCGCAGAAGCTGAGCGGTGGCGGAGCGCTCGTCGGCGACCACCTTGGAGCCGGCCGCCAGCGGCTTCACATGGGCCTGCGGAACGGTGCCGGCGAGCTGCGGATCCAGCCCGGACAGCGGTGACTTGACGCGCTCGCGCCAGTCGTCGTCGCGGGCGACCGTCTGAGCCCGCTGAAGGAGGCTATAGGCCGACAGGTGCGTCGTGATGCGCGGCGCGAAGCCGTCCGCCAGGTCCTTGCCACTCTCGTACTCGTAGATGTGGCGAGCCGCAACCACGTCACCCAGAGCGGTGTCCTTGAGACCGCCAGCGATGCCGACGAAGAAGATGTTCCGCGGTCCGAACGCCGCCACCGCCCGCTCGACGAGCGCCGCCGCGCCGGAGTTGCCCGGCCCCGTCTCGTGGCACAGCACCGTCATCGGGCCGTGCTTGCCCTGGAAGGTGCCGGACTCGAACAGGGCTCCTCTCACGTCGTGTTCGGTGAACGGCGCCTCCAGATGCTCCTTCACCGCCTTGTATTCCTTGCCGAGCGCGGTGAAGACGATGGCATCTGCCGTGTGAAACATGTGAACCCTCTATTCCGTCCGGGGCAGCTGGGCACCGGTACTCAGGTCGGCGTACACCGTTATCTGGAAGGCCAGACCCACGGTTGCCGCGCACTCGGCGAACGAGATGGCCAGCAGAGTCGTGGAGGCGGGGCCAGTCGCCCAGAAGACGGTGAGTGCGGCCAGTGAGGCGCCGCAGAAGGTCAGTTGGTCGACGAAGAGCTGGAGCCACTTGCGGGACCTGCGGCGGCGGTCGCTGCGGTGTGCCGCCTCCCAACCGAACACGGCCCAGACTGCCCCTTCCTGACGTGGCGGTGTCCCGGCCGCGAGCCGGGGGACCAGTTCCGTGCTGACGTAGCGGCCGATCGCCGAGATCTTCTGGTCGTTGACCAGATAGGTCCAGCCGAGCACGACGCAGACGGGTGGCAGGAGCAGCAGCAGGGCGACCCGCACAGGGTCCTGGAGGGTCGCCGCGATCACCGCCGCCATGGCCGCGAACGTGGCGTAGAGCAGGTTGTCCCGGAATCCGATGCGCGCTTTCTGTTCGTCCTTCACCTGCGTGTACTCGATCAACAGAAGCTGGCTGACACTGACGCCCTCGTGCTCGGTGTCCGGCACTACTCCTCCTCAGAGTGATGGCTATCTCACTCTGAGGATGCGGCGGCACGCACCGCGCGAAACGGATGCCGGTGCATCGGCGGGTCGGGCGGGCCGGGAGAACCGGCAGGTTCGGCAGGTCACGAGACAGGCGGACAGGGATCAGTGGCCGCCGCTGTCACGACAGCGAGGCATTTCCCAGGCCGCTGTAGAAGTAGGACGAGGACTCGTCACCGGACTTGGTCATGACGCAGGTGATTCTGATCTGGTCTTGCCCCGTGATGTCGACGGAGAGATCCTCGATCCGGCTGGACCTGATCGTCACTTCCTCGCCGATGGGATTGCCAGCCGCGTTGGCGACCTGGATCGAGCCGACCGAGCCGATCGCGTTGTGCGAGTCGGCAAGGATGCCCACTTTGGCCCGTAGACGGGAGTATCCGCTGGTGCTGTAGACCGCACTCGCGCCATCGGCGGTGCACCCGAGCCGGACGCTCTTCGCGTAGTGGTTTGCACGGATGGTCACCGGCTGGGCCGAGATGTCCCCGTCGTCGTCGATGATGTCGCGTTCCGCGAGGTAGACGACGGAACCGGCGTCGGACGCCTCTTCGCCGTCGTTCCCGTCTGTGACGGAGCCCTTGCGCGGCTGGTTGTCCGTGCTCCGGCCGGGATCCGGCGTCGCGGTGACCGTGGTCGTGGCGGTCGCCGTGACCGTGATTTCCGGCTGCGGGCCCTCGGACCGTACGACCGTCTCCCGGCCGCCGAAGAATCCGGCCGCGATGGTCGCCGCGCAGATGGCGAGCAGTTCGAACCACTTCGGAATGACGCCCCACCGGCGTCGTGCACGGCGTTCCTGCTTGGTGAGATCCATTCCCGCCCTCATGTTTCGTTCTTTCCGGCTGGGCCGGGAAACGCGTCATCACCGGGCCGTGCCGTACGCCCAGGGGGCGCGCGGCACGAAAACGACGATGTTGAATGATGGCCAGCGCGAAGGGCAGGACGAGCGGCACGGACTGCCCGGCCTCCCGTTTCCCCCGAGGCCAGGTCCGCTCGCCCACCACTGTCTGCAACTGGCGATCGCGACCACAGTAGAGACCACGCAGGGGCATAACACCGAGGTAGGAAACTCCTATTTGAATAGCGGAAGCACGAGGTACTCACGGGGCGCTCAACCGCAACGCGCGCCCCGGCGCGCCCTCACTTTCGCGCCCCCCATCCTCCCGGCCCTTCCGCCTTGCCCCGGCTTTTGCCGCCGCAGCCGTCCCGCGGCCTGCATCCGCCGCGGTCCTCACGCCCCCCTGCCTTCCGGCGCTGCCCTTATCGGGCACTGTCACGAGCGGCTCTCCCACCGCCGCCTTCGAGGAAATGGAGCGATGTGCTCGCCCTGTGACCGTCGACGACCTCGTCGCGATCGCCTACGCGCTCGACACGACCCCCGCGGTGCTGCTGTCGCACATCCCCATCGACATGCCGGCACCCGAAGGACCCCTTGCCACCGGTCTCCCCGGCGACGTCGACCAGGCCGAGCTCCGTGCCTGGCTTGAGGGGAGGACCACACTCGACCGTGAATCGCGGGTGGGCTGGTGGGAAGAGCAGGTCGCCCACCTCAGGGGCCGGTCGGCACATCACGAGGAGCAGCTTCAAGGCGCGTAAGCGGAGCTGCGTGAGCTCGGTGACCTGGTGCTCCAGAAGCAGACGCCCCGCCCGTG
Source organism: Streptomyces sp. NPDC127119 (assembly GCF_042677425.1). Lineage (NCBI taxonomy): Bacteria > Bacillati > Actinomycetota > Actinomycetes > Kitasatosporales > Streptomycetaceae > Streptomyces > Streptomyces sp. NPDC127119. The sequence goes on from NZ_JBHXTO010000008.1 coordinate 23,223, forward strand.
CAGCGACTGCAGTGGCGCATCCGGGACGGCGAGCACGCGCTCAACCAGTCCGAAGTCGCACTGGCGTTGACTGAGCACCGACTCGACAACCTCCGAGAGGACGCCTGACAGCTGAGCCTTGGCCAGTCAAAGTGCCCTATCCATTTACTGCCTCGCCGAGGGACCGAAGGGTTCTACTGCCCTGTAAGCCAAGAGCAATAGCATCGCGGGCGGCCATGGCCGAGGCTCCGGAGCCAGTTCGATTGATGGGCCGCGATTGCTAGCGCCCACCGATAGGGTTTGCGGTGTCGGAGCAAGGAGGAGACCATGGCGCTGACCACGTCACTGGCTGGCCGGGTCAGGAACACAAGCCTTCCTAAGAGCCATGCCCTCTTGCCCCTTCTCGAGGCCGTCGTCAACGGTATTCAGGCGATCGACGCCCGATTCGCCAACGACGTCGAGCGTGGGCGCTTGACCGTCAGAATCAAGCGCAGCTCGCACGAACAACTCGAACTCGTCCCCGCCGGTCCTGGTCGTGCGGCGCTCAAGCCCATCGTCGGCTTCAGCATCGAGGACAACGGGGTGGGCTTCACCCCGGAAAACATGCAGTCGTTCGAGACGTTGGACAGCGACCACAAGGTCGACATGGGCTGCCGAGGCGTGGGGCGACTGCTATGGCTCAAGGCATTCGACAGGGTCACCATCCGCAGCGCCTACGACGACGGCGCCGGAAGCATCCGCGGGCGGCAGTTCCGATTCTCCGTCGAGAGGGAAGTCGAGCAGGGCGTGGAGGAGGACGGCCTCGACGAAGTCGGAACGACCGTGTGCCTTGACGGGTTCAAAAAACCCTTCCAGCAGAGCGCGCTGAAGGGCGTCGACGCCATCGCTCGCGACATGTTCGAGCACTGCATCTGGTACTTCCTCCGCCCAGGAAGTGCGCCTGTGATTATGGTGACCGACGGTGAAACAACCGTCTCGCTGGACGACCTCATGAATGACTTCGTGTACTCCGCGATGCCGACATCCAGAATCGAGGTCAACGGGCAGCACTTCGACATGGTCAACCTCTGTCTGAAGTCCTCAACGCGCAATCACACGCCACGGCTGTACTGGTGCGCCGCGAACCGCGTGGTGGTGGAGGAGAATCTCACGAGCAAGGTGCCAGGTCTGTACGGGAAGCTCAAAGACGAGACGTCGGCCCAGTTCACCTATGTCTGCTACCTGTCTTCCAGCTTCCTCGACGAGCACGTCCGCGCTGACCGCACAGCCTTCGACATCCCTGAGCGTGTGCCCGGCGCGACGCTGACCGAAGACGTGTCGCTGAACGACATCCGCGACCGGGTACTGAAGGAAGTAGAGACGATTCTTGCGGTCCCGCTCAGCGCGGCACGCGAGGAAGGCAAGCATCGGGTCAACGAGTTCGTGAGTAAACGAGCGCCACGGTACAGGCCTGTTCTATCCCGGCTCGAGTCGCTCGGCGTGACCGTGGATCCGTCCATCAAGGACCAAGAGCTTGAACTGCTGTTGCACGGCAACCTGCAGAAGCTCGAAGCGACTGTGCTCGCCGAGGGCCACGCCGTCTTCAACGAGGTCGGCTCTGTACGACCGGAAGACTACGCGGAACGGCTTGAGCGATACGCCGACATGGTGAAGGACATAAATCAGTCCGATCTGGCCGCGTACGTCTCGCGCCGACGAGTAATGCTCGACGTCCTCGCCAAACTGATCAGGTCTGACGAGCAGGGCAGGTACAGCAGGGAGGACTCCATCCACTCACTGCTCATGCCTATGCGGACCGACTCCAATGAGATCGGCACCGACGCCTCGAACCTCTGGATCATCGACGAGCGGCTCGCGTTCCACGACTACCTTGCCTCCGACAAGACGCTCAGGAGCATGCCCGCTACGGGATCCGAGTCGACGACGGAGCCCGACCTGTTCGCGACGCGGCTCGTCGACACTCCGGTGCTGGCCGCAGAGGGCGAGAAGCTCCCGCTGCCGTCCATCGTCGTGATCGAGATCAAACGGCCGATGCGTAACGACGCGTCGGAGGGCAAGGACCCGATCCAGCAGTGCCTTGAGTATGTGAATCGCGTGCGCGCCGGCGGCGTGAAGACAGTGTCGGGGCGGCCGATCCCTTCGACGCCGGAGCCACCCGCCTTCTGCTATGTCATCGCCGATCTCACGTCGACAATGGAGAACAGATGTAAGTATGCGGGCTTGCGTCCCACCCACGATGGAATGGGCTACTTCGGCTTCAACGAGTCGTACAAGGCCTACATCGAAGTGATGAGCTTCGAGCGTCTCGTCAACGCAGCCACCGAGCGGAACCGAGCGTTCTTCGACAAGCTGGGACTCCCTTCCAGCTGACTCCATCACAGGCGCCCACGGTAGGTCCCGTATGCCGAACACGCCGCAGCATGCACACGGCCGTCATCCTCCTGATGGCAATCGTCATCGGGCGCGTCACTCATGGGCTGACCTTCCTCGCGGGCTTCTCCGCCCATGGAGCGGTCCTTGCAGCGCTGTTCGATGCGGTCGGCGGCGCTCTCGCGGAGCAGACCGCTGCAGCGCTGAGCGAGGAAACCATGGCGGGACTGGCGTGGCTGCGTGGCCACTCACACCCCTCACTCAGTTTCCGACAATTCCATCGAGTTTGTACTGAACCAATAGTCTTCCGGATAGTTCTTGAACGTGACAAAATTCTTGCCATGGTCATTGATTTCCGTATACCCTGTCTTCCCGTCCATGACCCAGTGGAGTTTTGCCTTCCAAACCGTGTACCCTTCTGTGAAGCTTTCCAAGGCAAGATACTCCGGCTCGGCAGATGAAACCTTGTATGGGAAGTTAACGGCCTCAACGACGTCTTCTCCCGAATCCGGATCCTGCTTCACTAATTTGAATTTTGGCACGGGAGCGTCGAGATCAAGCTGGTACCTTCGGGGAGGCAATGCGGCCCCACAGCCAAATCCCACCCCCATTACGTCACCGTTCTTCTTGGACCTCTGCTTCACTATCACCTCCAGGCGGGTGAGGATGATCGCCTGTTCCTTCTCCCCTTGCACGGTAACCTCAACAAGTTCTCCGTTGGACACTTGAGATCCTGTGCGCCGGAGTACATCGGCAGCAACGCGACTCTGTTCCTCCATAATTGACTCGGATGTGCCCCGAGGGAGCTCTTGACGCAACACATCGGCAACAGATTTCGGAGATTCACGCAGTAACCAGTTGTTGCACAACACGTGGTCTGCGGGTTCAATGCTGACCAGTGGGCGAGAAGACTCTCCACCCTCACCAAAGAGGGACTGAACAAGTGATATCCCTCCCTGCTGTAACCAACCTCCGATCGCTGCAACCACCACGGCAGATAACGTTGTAATAAGCGTCGGCCTCCTCCACCAAGGGCGCGTCGAACTACTGTTATCTGGCGAATCAGAATCACCCTGCTGTGACATGTTCCACCGCTTTCTCTCCAGGCCACACTTACCCCTCTAAAACCACGGGATGTTTGGATTGATCCCCTCCCTGTCACAGATAAGGGAAGCCTACAGCCCCTACCTGAACGGGACACTCGCGGGACATCCCTTGAGTGAAATTGTCTATTTTTCTTCTCGCATTTCACGTGGAGGGTCACTTAGCGTTTTCAGCGTTGCTTCGCCAGAGTGAGGACGGCCTTCGTGATGACGTTAGGGCTCGCAGAGAATTAAGGTGTTGCTTCCCGTGATGCGGCTCGTTGCTGTGGTGTGAGCGTCCCCGGCGAGGTCCGCGGTCAACTCGTTGTAAGGCTCGAGGTGTTGTTCCCGCACCTCGATGAACGGCAGCGGCGGCTGATGATGGGGGCCGAGGCCCGGATCCTGGGCCATTCCGGTATCCGGGCGGTCGCGCGGGCGGCTCAGGTCAGCGAGACGACGGTCCGTAAGGGCGTGGACGAACTGGAGGTCGGCGAGAAACCTCTGGGCCGGGTACTCAGGCCTGGTGGAGGACGCAGGGGCCTTCACGAGGTCAAGGCCCGAGCTGTTATGTCAGATCCTCGGCCTGGTCGACGTACGCCTCACGCACCTCAGAACAGACCTACCACCGACGCCGGAAACAAGCCTCGCTCGGCCGGCTCACCCCCGTCGAGTTCGAGACGGTCATGACCCCATCGGCCCTCCAGGCCGGGTAACCGAACTTGTCACCCAACCCTGCATCAGACCCCTCATATGCCACCGCAGGCTCACCAACTGAATGACGTCTTACGCAGCTCATTCTCCCCAGATTCTCCCCAGAGTCGGCCGTGCGTGAGGAAGTGGCGGTGGAGGAGCCGGTCGATCTGTGACACTGCTACAGACACGGTGGGCAACTGGCTGATGAGTGGCGGCGGTAATCGCCCTCGGGCCAGCGAAGACCGCAGGACCAGGGAAATGCCATGGCGGCTCAGCTCCGAACCACCTGCGCGTCGGCGGGGACCACTCGCCGGTTCTGCCCACCCCGCGTCGGCGGGGACCACGCTTCCTGACCTGGTCATTTGTGGTCGCTTTGCCCGCTGCATCTGGCGCTGTCCATGACCCTGCGCATCGGCTGCGCCGCAACTTTCACAGTCAGCGCGCTGTACCTCGCCGCCGTCAGCGTCTACCGCTGACCATCCACGGCGGTTCAGAACGGCTGATGCGTCAGTGTGCGGTGTGCGGTGCGACGAGCTGACGACACTCGTGTACACAAGCTGCGATCTGTTCATCGTCCGCTGGCAACTCGGCAAGTAGGTGGAGCAGGTCCGTGACAGCGCTGTGGTCCAACTCCGTGTCAAGGAATGCATCTGCGGTCTCGGCGACCGACTCTGTGTCAAGGAACGCGCCTGCGGTCTCGGCGACCGATTTCTTGAGCGCAGCGCTGAGATCGACAAGGGCTTCTGCGTGCTTGCCGGACAGGTACCGTGCGTGGCCGCGCACAGCAACGGCCCAAGCGCTACTTGGGACGAGGTCGAGTGCGGTGGTGAAGTCCGCGATGGCACCGTTGTACCGGCCTGCTGCCTTGCGTGCAAGACCACGGTGGGCGAAGGCCAGGTCAGCATCTGGATAAAGGTGCAGGAAGACGGTGAAGTCGCTGTCGGCGTCGTCGTAGCGGCCCGCCCGCCGGTGAGCAACGCCGCGCTGGAAAAATGCCCAGGTGCCGCCTGGGTCGAGTTCGAGTGCGCTGGTGCAGTCGGTGACGGCGTCGTCGTATCGGCCCGCATCGTGGTGGGCCATACCTCGGGAGCCGAGGGTCCGTGCATCAGCGGCATCGAGGCCGAGTGCGGTGGTCAGATCAGAGATCGCTTGATCGATGCACCCGAGCCGACGATGAGCCGCGCCTCGCAGGCTCCAGGCTCGCGGATTGTGTGGGTCGAGGTAGATAGCTTGGTCGAGTTCTGTGATGGCTTCGTCTGTGCGACCGGCCAGATCAAGGTGCTGGCCGCGGTACGTATGCGCCCAGGCCCGAGCGCCTGCACTCAAGTCCCCGCAAGTCAACAGTGCGGTGAGCTCTGCAAGAGCGGGCTGGTCACCGGCAGCGGCCGCCTCAAGGCGTTCAGCCCAAGCGATGAGGGTCTGGTCAGCGCAATCGTGGGCTGCCTGGCATAGGACGTCATTCCACTGTCGCAGGACCGCAGTTTCCTGATCGGCGGCGTGCACGGCATGTTCCAGGGCGGCCGGCAGTTGTGCAGTTGGATGAGCACACAGACGGTGGTACGTCTCATCGCGCAGGTGCCGTCGCCACTGGGGATCGTTCCACCGCTTTGACTCAGGAAGGTCTTGCTCGGCGTGGACGCGCTGCATCGCATACAGGTCGGCGAGTTGTTGGTGCGTGGTGCTCCAGCGCTGGGGAGAGCGTGTGCGTTGTCGGCGCACCATGCTCGCGCGGACCAGGTTGTGGAAGTGCTTGAAGTCGCCTCGTCCGCTGATGAAGGGCTGTTTGCACAGCCACGGCCACAGTTCGCGGCCCTCAGGAGGTACGGCGGCGGCGAAGATGTCCTCGTTGAGCTGTATGGGCAGTGAGCACGCCAGGATCGTCTCGCGCTGCTGCGGATCCGTGATCCACTGAACGAAGCGTTCGACCGCCGTGTCCACCACATTGTCGTTGGCGTGCACGGCCTGGGTGCTTTCCGGTCGAGCGCGTGCCAGCAGCGCCACGAGCAGCGGCAGTCCCCTCGACAGATGAAGTACCGCTTCCACGACGTCTGGCCTTGTCACGCCATTGGCGGCCAGCAGGACCCGGGCCTCTGCATGAGTGAAGGCCTCCAGTGGGACGTCGACCACCAGCGGCCGCATGTGCGCCCAGTCTCGTTCGGTCAGTTCGTCACGACCGGCCAGAACGACGATCACGTTGACCGGTAGTGGTCCGAAGGCTTCCTGGAGCATTTCTCGCAGCCACCGGTCCAGAAGCCGGCCTGTCTCGTCCCAGGTGTCGAAGAACAGCACCACCCACGGACGCCGCTCGCACAGCCTGCCGAGCTCGGAGACGAACGCCCGGCTTACCTGCGCTGCGTCGAGCCCTCGTCCGCGACGACCCCCCAGATCTCGGGCTCCGGCCCGGATTCGTTCCAGTCCCTGGGCGGCGGCATCGGGATTGGTCATTGCGGTTAGTGCTGCGGCCCCCGGGAGCAGTGACGCCGCACCGAGCGCGGCCTGTGTGATCAGGCGGCTCGACACCGAGGCTTCGCTGTCCACCGCGGGCGCCTCGGTGATCAAAGCGTCCTGTTCCCGGCGGAACTGCTCGACGGCTCGGTCGAACGCTCGCAGCGGGCCCTCCTGCTGGGCCATTTGACGCGCCAGCTCCACCATCGCCTGCTGCACATCGTGCGCGCCACTCTCGTCCACCACCGCAGTGATGGCGCCGGCGCGACGGGCTATGTCCTCCCACTGGCGCAGCAGCGTGGACTTCCCCACACCACCCACTCCCTGCACGTGAAACAGAAACTCCGCTGGATCCTCGCCGGATTCCGGAGCCGGGTCCTTGGCCAGGTTCTCCGCGAACAGCATCAACTGTGGTCGCCGGCCAACGAACTGCGATCGCATGCGCTGTCGGATCAGATCCCCACGTGAGCGTCCTCGACGCTCCTCTGCTGCCACGTGCTTCCCCCTTCGTCCGCATGTTTGCAGCCGTTCGATGCCCCCCGTTCTCACTATGCCCGCCGGGCTGCGGTGTGCCGATGGCCAGATGGGATCATCGACACGATGACACTGCGTACCGCGGGCCCCTTGGAGCTTCGGCGGACTGGTCAGCCGTAGCGTCAAACCTGCGATTTCCAGAGCGACACGAAGAGCCTTGCAGGCGCGTACGGACTCCGCCTCGTCCTGCAGGTGCCGCTGCCAGTTGGTCTCTTCTTCGGGAGTATGTCGGCCACAGGCGGACGGCTGCTGGTCGGCGCGGGCCGCGTAGATCTACCGCGGGGTGGGGTCGTCGCTCCAGGGCTGCGCCGACAACCTCCGCGTCGGCGGGGACCACTGGAGCTGGGCAGGCAGGTTCCCCCCACTGGGACGAACCACCCCCGCGTCGGCGGGGATCACACATCCTGACCTGGTTATTAGTGGTTGCTTTGCCGTCTCTTTGCATGGGAGACGGGTGAGCGGGGCGTGCACAGGTGGACTGTATCGGGTTGTGCTCTGGGGTTGTCAGTGGTGTGGGGTTAGGTCTGGGGCTGGGCTTGCAGCCGATGCTGGTAGGGGGCGTTGTGGGTGGTCTGTCTGTAGAGGTGGATGAGTCGGCGCGGGGAAAGTCGCGGGGGCTGGATCCTGGGCAGGGTCCATATCTGTTGGTACGGCATCTGCTGGATGCGGCGGCGATGGGCTTGTTCTTGTGGGACTGCTATCTGTCTGATGGTCAACGGCGTTGCATTGCCGCTAGGTTGAGGATGCCGGGTGATCTTGGACGGGCCCGGTTGTTCGGGAGCGCTGCCTGAGTCGCCCCCGCGCCCGCAGAGATCCTCCGCTGAAGCGCGCCACCCGCACGGTCACGAACGTCGCCCCGTGCCCGCGTCGGGTTCTTGGTGCAGGTCGAGGAAGCAGCGCAGTCGTACGCCGGGCTCGCCGGGTTCCCTCGTGGTCCGGTCCGCGGGTGCAATGGCGCAGTGTGCGGCGAGTAGTTGCTGGATGGCGAAGGTGGTTGCGTCGTCGGCGGCTGCGATCTCCACCACGGCCAGGCCGGGCCGGGCCACGTGTGCGTCAGTCATCGGTTTCATGCCTGATACGACGTGCCGGCCGTGGTGCAGGGTTCTGTCGGCCAGGCTTGTTCACCCGACCGGGTCTGGCCGCCCGTAGGCGCCGCAAACCTGTCTTGGGCGGTCACCGGCGGGTCGGTTCAGGAGCGTGGCTATGGCGCGCTCTGGTGGTCGAGGGTCTCCTGCCCGCAGCCCGCGCCCGCAGCCCGAGCGAGTTCGGCGCTCTCCGGCGAGAGCCCGTCTCCGGTGGTGCAAGGGGCGGCCGTTCGCTCGTCATAGCCGGTACGTCTGACAGCGACTCGATCAACTCTTTTCGGCCGGGATCTATGCCTGTGGCCGGTTTGTGGTGCACTCTGTCGGTCCGGGCCCCGCCAAACCCCCAGGTGGACGCCCTGTCGCAGGGTCCTGCCGTCCCGTCGGCGGCAGGACCCGCCGCCTCCCGGCTCCCCACGGGAGGCCATGCGGCTGCGCGGGCGCCGATATGACTGTTGCGGCGGCCGGGTGACGCTGACCGCGTTCGGCGTCGGGGCCGGCTGTGGGCCAGATATCAACGCAGCATGCTCAAGACTCTGTCGCGTGGCCTGCTGGCCGCCGCCTTCCTCGCCCTGCCCCTCGCCGTCCCGGCTGCTGCCGCGCAGCATGCCGCGTCGCTTCCGCTCGCCGAAGCCGTCGACTTGCTGCCGTCCGGTGTCGAGTCCCGGGACGGCTATCAGCGCACCTCGTTCAAGCACTGGGTGGATGCCGACCGGGACGGATGCTCGACCCGCATGGAGGTACTGATCGCCGAATCGCGTACCGAGCCGACCGTCGAGGCGGGCTGCAAGGTGACAGCGGGGACGTGGTTCTCCTACTACGACGGCGTCACCCTGACCGCGCCGGGCGGTCTGGACATCGACCACATGGTGCCGCTGGCCGAAGCCTGGGACTCCGGGGCCTCTGCCTGGACCGCGGCCCGTCGGGAGGCCTACGCCAACGACCTCGATGCCGAGAGGTCCCTCGTCGCAGTCACCGCCCGCACCAACCGATCGAAGTCCGACCAGGACCCGGCCGACTGGACCCCGCCCCTTGCCGACGCGCGCTGCACGTACACCGCGGACTGGGTGGCGACGAAGCTGCGCTGGCAGCTGGCCGTTGATGACCGTGAGCGCGGCGCCCTGACCGAACTCGCGGCGGGCTGCGGGCAGGAGACGGTCGACTACGAGCCGGCGCCGTAGCGAGGGTTACTGCTTCTCAGACTTCAGCAACGCAGCCACGATCTCCTCGAACAAGGTGACATTCTTGTTCGACAGGCCCAGGTCGAGCGCAACTTCCCGTGGGCTCCTCTTCTTTGGGTCGCTGGCACGTTTGAGGATGTCGGCTGCACGGAGCAGGTCTTTGTGCTGGCACAGCAGTTTGTCGGCGAGGTTCCTCCACGGGTCGGCGGGGGTCTGTGCTTCCCCGTCGCAATGGCGGTTATGGCGTTCTGTGACAGGCCGGTGTCCTTGGTGAGCCTGGTCCGGCCGTCTTGGGGGGCGAGACCGTAGCCTTGCGCTTTCGCCCGTCGGCTGACGAAGTCTTTGAAGTCTCGCGGATGCATGGGCTGTTGGCGCCTTACCGGCATGGGCGCCTGGCCCTCTGCGGGTCCGGCGCGAACGGTCTCCCACACCCGCACCCGCACCCGCACCTCATCACAGCATCACGGCCGCCTGATCCCCCGGATACGCACGACGGTCCGTCATGCCCCGGGCACACCCCGCCCGGGGCCGCTCAGGCGCGCATCCCACCGCGCTGGGGCGCGAAATGCCCTCTGGGGTTCACGGCGTCATGTCAGGGGTTTTGATAGTCGATGGCCGACGCTCCCAGGACATTGAGGAGGGCCAGCGCCTCAGCGCTCGGAGACCCGTGCGGGGCGCTGTAGAGCACCAGGTGCTGGTCGCGTTCGGTGAGGGCCAGGGAGTCGCAGTCGACAGTGATCCTGCCGACGGCGGGATGGTGGAACGTCTTCGTGAGGGTGGGCGTGGCCAGCACGTCGTGACGGTCCCAGAGCGTGGCGAACTCGGCACTGCCCTCGCGGAGTTCGTCGATCAGGTCCGTGACCGCGGGGTCGGCGGGATAGCGCGCAAGGGTGCTGCGCAGGCTCATGACGGCCTGGTGCCGGAACTCGGTGAGGTCCCGCACGCCGTAGGGCGGGGCGCCGGGGGAGTGGTGACCGAGGAATGCCCTGCGGGCGAGGTTGCGGTTCCTGGGCGTGAGCTCGGCGAAGTCCTCCATGAGGGCGGCGGCGAGGTCGTTCCACGCGAGTACCTCGAACGTGGCGGACAGGACGAAGCCTGCCGTCTGGGGAAGCCGTTCGAGCAGGGCGAGGATGCTCGGGCGGACGTCGCGCCGGTGCCGTCTGGTGTTGCTGGGCGCGGTACCGGCGAGGACATGAAGATGATCGGATTCGGCGTCGGTGAGCAGCAGGGCGCCCGCGATGCCGGCGAGAACCTCTGCCGAGGGACGTGAGGCGGCCCGGCCCTGTTCGAGACGGACGTAGTACTCCGTGGAGATGTGCGCGAGGACCGCCACCTCCTCGCGGCGCAGACCCGTTGTCCGGCGCCGCGGACCCGATGGCATACCCACGTCCTGGGGCCGGAGCCGTTCGCGACGGCTCCGCAGAAAGGCCCCCAGCTCTTGTTTGTCCATACACCGAGTGTGCGCGCCCGGCCGGGCGCCATCCTGGTACGACTTGTGCCTGCATCCGGTTCCGGAACCGGCGAACACTTCCGGCATGACCAACGACACCACCCACACCCCCATCGGCCTGCTGAACGACAAGGTCGTGTTCATCACCGGCGCCAGCCGCGGCATCGGCGCTGCCGCGGCACGGCTCTTCGCACGGGAGGGCGCGAAGGTCGTGCTCGCAGCCCGGAGCGCCGACGCCCTCGATCGCCTCGTCGCCGAGATCCGCGCGGACGGCGGCGTCGCCGACGCCGTCACCCTTGACCTCGCCGACCGTGCGAGCATCCGTGCCGCCATCGACCGCGTCGGGCAACGCCACGGACGGCTCGACGGCGCGTTCAACAACGGCGCCGCCGGCCAGCAGCAGCCCGGCCCGGTCGACAGCACCACGGACGCGGACATCGAGGAGCAGTTCACCGTGAACTTCCGCGCACACTGGACCGCCATGAACGCCGAGGCCGCGCTCATGCGCCAGGGCGGCGGCGGGGCCGTCGTCAACACCTCCAGCATCGGCAGCCGCCGTGCGAACCCGGCCCTGCCCGCGTACGGCGCGATGAAGCGTGCCCTCAACAGCCTCACCGAGACGGCCGCGGTCAACTGGGCTCCTGCCGGGATCCGGGTGAACGGCATCACCCCCGGCGGCACCGCCACCGAGATGATCGACGCCTGGGAAGCCGCCACGCCCGGCATCGTCGAGCGCATCGAGGCATCCACCCCGCTCGGCCGCATGGCCGAGCCCCGCGAGGTCGCCGAAGCGGCGGCCTGGCTGCTCAGTGACCGCGCCTCCATGGTGACCGGCGCGATCCTGCCGGTCGACGGCGGCGCCGGGGCCTGAGCCGGGGCCCGACCGGAACGCCCCCGCCATCCGCGTACGGGCCAACGCGCTGGCGCCGGGCCGTGAGGCGTTCCGACGCTGCTGGTGGGCGATCCCTGGACGGGGCGCTCGGCGGGCCGGGCGGCCAGATCACGGCCTCGGCGAGTGCGCTGGTGGGGCCGGCGGCCCAGTCCGCGGCCAGCGCGGACAGGGTGGCACCGGAGATCGTGAAGAGGTGCGGCGGTCCATCGCGGTTCGCAGGGCCTCTCTGAGGGCGGGCACAGAGCTGTGGTCGCCGAGCGGGATGACGCCGTCGCCGGTGCGCGGCAGCCAGATCGGCCAGTCGTCGGCACGGACCATGTCCGCAGGCCAGCCCAGCGCCTCGGCGATGTAGACCTGGGACTCGGCGTTGGGCGCGGTGCCGCGCTGCCATTTACGCACCCGCGCTTCGTCCGTGCCTGAGCGCAGGCCACGGCGGACAGCCGCGGCACAGATGCCGCAGACGAGTTCCTCCATCGTCATGCCGACGGCCAGGCTGTCAACTCCGCCACCCCGAACCCGGCGCCGACCTATGTGAACGTCTCGTTCTTCCGCAGGCTGGTCAGTGTCAGCAGGGCCTGCTTGAAGCAGCTCAGCTTCCGCCATGGGGAGCGAAGTTCACGTCGTCGGGCGTAGACGAGCCAGGAGACATTCTCGACCAGCTCGCACGGGACGTCGAGCATGGAAGGATACGGAACCACCGAAGCCCCCCGACTGTAGGCGTGTTGAGTGAGATCACTACACCAACGGCGAGGGGCTTCGCCGCATCTCCACCACGCTGACCAGTCTGTTTCACTCCTCAGGCCCCAGGATGAAAGAGGTGCACTGAGATCATGTCAGTCGTCGAGGAAGGGAGACAGGCTGACGGGCTCTGTGGGGGTGTTGCGGGAGGAAAGTTCAGATAGGGCCGCGTGGCGTAGGTGTTCGGCGAGTGCTGGGGTCGCCGTCGACGCGGTGCTGTCCTTGACGCCCCAGGCCAATAGATGGCGGCGGCGAGCCCAGGGGTCTTGCAGTACGCACACGTCGAGGGGCAGTTGAGGGTCGATGGCGCGACGTGGTACGACGGCGATCCCGACGCCGGCGGCGGCGAGGGCGACGAGGACGGTCAGGTTGGCGACGGTGGTGCGGTGGCGCACCACTGGAGCGTGGGGGCTCAGGTGTTTTTCGATCCAGCGGCGCAGCGAGGAGTCGCCGTTGAGCCCGACGAGAGGATGCTCGGCGACCTCGCTGTAGGTCAGCGCGGTCCGACCGGCAAGGACTCCTCCAGCCTGGCCGATCACGACGAGGGAGTCGTCACCCAGGGGTTCCATGCGCAGGCCGCAGTCGTGGGCCTCATCGTCGAGGACGACCCCCAGGTCAGCCTCGCCGTCGGCGAGCATCCGCACAGTCTGCGGGGTGCGGCTCTCGGACACCCTGACATCGATGTCTGGGTGTGCGCGCAGGAACGAGACCAGGGCCTGCGGCACGAGTCGGTGCATCGCGGAGCCGCCGCCCAGCAGGGTCAGTGGAGCGGTTGGGGACCGGGTGTAGCTTGCGACGGCGCTTTCAAGTCGCGCGGTCTGGGCGAGTACCTCGCGGGCGTGGCGGGTCAGCGTCGTCCCCGCTGGTGTAGGCCGCACGCCTCGTCGGCCGCGGATCAGCAGTGCCACGCCGGCGTGGTGCTCCAGTGCGCGCACCCTGGCGCTGGCCGAAGGCAGGCTTAGATGCATGCGGCGAGCGCCCCCAGTGATCGACCCCTCCGTGATGATGTGGAGAAAGAGCCGCAGGTCGTCCAGGTCGTAGCGCATCGGCTCAGACTAAGGCTCAGGCTAAGGCTGGGTTCGCCGATTACGCATTGTGGATCAGATCGTCACCGGGCGATGCTTGGCGTGTGTTCGAGTTATCGCTTGTTCTGCTGGCCGGCGTCGCCGCTGGAGTCCTGAACGCCATGGGTGGCGGAGGTACGTTCGTTGCGCTGCCCGCTCTGGTCGCGTTCGGCCTGTCACCGGTGACGGCGAACGCGGTGTCGCGAGTCGCTCTTGTACCCGGTGCCGTGGCCAGCGCATGGGTGTACCGAAATGAGCTCGCCCAGCTTGGGTCTACGTCCACGAGGGCGCTGACAGTGATCAGTGTCTTGGGCGGTGGAGTCGGTGCTGGTCTGCTGCTGGTCCTGCCCGCGTCGTCGTTCGACACTGCGGCGCCGTGGCTGCTCGCCTTCGCTACGGTGGTCCTCGCCTTTGGGCGGCACCTCTCCAGAGGGCTGGGCAGACTGCTGGGCCGCTCGGTCGGCATGAGTTCACGAGTCGTTCTGGTCGGACAGTTCTTCCTTGCTGTCTACGGTGGATACTTCGGCGGTGCCGTAGGCATCATGATGATGGCGCTGTGGAGCATAGGCCTTGGCCTCGATGCCGCGGCGAGCAACCCGATGCGGATCGCCCAGCTCGCGGCCATCTACCTCAGCGCGACCGTGCTGTTCCTCATGGCCTCTGACGTGCTGAGCGCCCCGGGTCTCCTCATCGCCATGCTGGTGGGCGCCGTGGTCGGCGGTTTCGGCGGCGCCCACCTCGCCCGACGTCTGCCCGCCTGGCTGTTGCGGGGCGTCATCCTGACGACGGCCGTGATCACCACCGTCCTCTACTTCCTGCGCGGGTGAGCCCCTGTGGGAAGGCGCGCCGCCCCATTGCCCGTCCTAGGGAGCCGAGGCTGACTGACATGACCGAAAGCGGCGAGGGAGCTATCGCTCCCTACACAGAGGCAGCGAGAGCGAGGCTGGTGATGGCCTACGAGGCATGTGAACTGGCCGACCTGGCGCGCGCCGGAGTCCCGATCGGCGAGCATGAGTTGAATCCCGACGGCACCACCCGTGCGCCGGGCGCCGTGCTGGCCGACGCGGCCCGGATTCTCGCCATCGCGCAGCGGTTGCTCGAAGCCGCCGCGGTGTTCGAGCGCATGGCCGGCGCCGACTGGCAGCTCATCGGGAGCATCCTGGGGGTGCCTCCCCGCACTGCGCGGGTGCGTTTTGCGATGTCCGAGGCCGCTTTCCGGGAAGAACTGATCTTCCCCAAGGGGACTCACGCGGGTGGAGCCGCCGAAGAGGCGAACTGCCTTCGGGCCCACATGGCCAGGGAGCCGCTGGAAACCGCCCTCGACCTCGACGACTGGGTGCTGCGCCACGAGGATGGCGACGGCGACCTCGGCACCGCACCGGTCTCCGGTGGCCTGGTCCGGCGGGATCTTCAACGATGTGCTGAGGAACACCCCTGACCCCGAATGTTCCCGAAACGAGGAGAGACGACGTGGACACCTCGCCATCCGACGTGGCACGGCTGCTGCGGTTGCTCGCCGTGCGTGTCCTGGCCTTCGCACTGCTCGCCGGCGTCACGGGCGAAACGCTGCTGACGGTTCTCTGCGCGCTCGCCGGTATCTGCTTTTTCCTCCTTGTGCCGGTCGCCTCGGCAGTGGATCGCCGGCCGGACTAGCAAGCGGTGCCGGAGCGTGTCCATCCGGTTCAGAGCACCAATTCCTCCACATCGGCCGACACTGGTTCGAAACGTACCGGCAGGCTGCTGATCCCGGTGAGGAGGTTGGAGTAGATCCGGCGAACCGGCCCGGCGATCTCGAACCCGGTGGTGAAGTCGCGGAGCGCGAGCAGCACCTCGGAGATCTCCAGCCTCGCCAGGTACGCGCCGATGCAGTAGTGCGGACCGTGCCCGAAGGCGATGTGCTTGTTCGGCGACCGGCCGATGAGGAACCGGTCCGGGTCGGCGAAGATGCGCTCGTCGCGGTTTCCTGAGACGTTCCACACCGTCACCACGTCACCGGCCTTGATCGGGGTGCCGTGGATCTCCGTGTCCTGTACTGCGGTGCGGCCGAAGTGCATGGTCGGTGAGGCCCAGCGCAGTACCTCTTCGGTCGCCTGTTTGACGGACACGTCACCCCGCTTGAACGCCGCCCACTGATCCGGATGGGAGCCGAAGCTGTGCACGGAGTCGATCATCGTGAGGCGGGCGGTCGCGTCCCCGCCGAGGATCAGGCTGTAGCAGTTGAGGACGATCTCGTCCTCACTGAGGAACTCGCCGTCGACCGTGCTGCCGGCCAGCACGCTGACCACGTCGTCCTGCGGCGCGACACGGCGCTCTTCGACCATGCCGAGGAAGTACTGAAGGATCTCGTTGCGGGCGGCGTCTGCCGCAGCGGAGTACTCCGGTTGGTCGTCCGAACTGATCGCGGACTTGGTCAAGGTGAGCATGTACTCCTGGTCCTGGCTCGGCACGCCGAGCAGGTCGCAGATCGTGATCATGGGAATCTTGCTCGCGACGTCCAGCGCGAAATCGCACGCGCCGCGGTCGACCGCCGCCGCCAGCCGTGCCCGGGCGTTCCGTCGTACCTGCTCGCCGATCCGGTTCAGGACGCGCGGCGAGAAGGCCTTCAACAGCACATTGCGCAACTCCTTGTGCCGCTGCCCGTCGGTCACCGGGACCATCAGGCCGGCCGCCGAGTCACCTTCGCCGAGTAGCGTGATCAGGACGTTGCCGCGCTCCGAGATGAAGGTGACGTTGTCCCGGTAGAGCGCGACGATGTCGTCGTACCGGCTGAGTACCCAAAAGCCCGGGCTGTCCCCGACCGCCGGATGCCGGTAGAGCGGCCGGGTCGCCCGCAGGGTGCGCCAGTAACCGCTCAGGTCGTAGTCCGCGAACGTCTGCGGATCTCCCAGGTTCACACGGGTCAGGTCATCCGGCATCGCACGGATGGGCAGGTCTTCCACGGGCTTGACCTCCGGTAGCGGTGAGACGGATCAGAGGGCGAAGGAACGGGTTCTCGACAGCCGGGGATCACCCGGCCGTAGATGCAGCGCTCTGTTCTTCGTGTCGAGGACGACGGCGGCGACGGTGCGCTCCCGGCGGATGTCCCCGTCGTCGGCGACGCAGATCGGAGGTTGCGACAGCACCGCGAAGTGCTCATCGGGATCTGCGTCGGCAGGCAGGTCCCGCAGACCGGCCTCGGCTGCCTGGAACCGGCGCAGAGAGGAGTTGCGTGCGAAGACGTTCAGTTCGTCCCGGCTCGTGAAGTCCGGGGCGAGGAAATGGTTGGTGTGCACCGACTCCGCTGATGTCATGACCCGGTACTCGCCGCCGATGACCTCTACGCAGGCGGTCTCGGTGGCATCGGCGAGCACGATCGTACGGGAGCTAGCGAAGGGCAGTGAGCGCAGCGCGGCGACGGCCGATGCCACCGAGGTCGCGAGGTCGAGGATGTGGCGGATGGCCAGATACGGCGGCACGCCCGGACTCCAGCGCCCGCCGAGGACCAGGTTCAGACCGACCGCGAGGCCCCGGGAATTGACGCCGAGGTAGCCGAGCAGCCCGGCGAAGCTGAGCACGAGGGCCCTGCGGTCGCCGCAGCCGACTTCGAGGACCGCGATCTGGTCGTCCAGATTCCCGTTGAGGTCCACGGTCTGCGCCAGCACCCCCGGACGGGCGTAGGTGGTGCAGTCACCCCGGGTGGGGATCTGCCGGTATCCGACGATCTCGCGGCGCAGCTGGAGCAGAGTGGCCTCGTCGAGGGTCAGTCCGGCGCCGGCCGCGAGTCCGGCGATCTCGTCGGCCAGGCGGGGTGTCGACCGGGTGATCTCCACCCGGTGGGCGGCGATGTCGTCGGACAGGTCGGCGACCGACACCGCAGTGGGCAGCAGTTGGTTGAGTCGGCCGACGCCGTCGTCGAGGAAGGCACGCAGCCGCTCTTTCAGGGCGGCGCCGTGCGCGAAGCCGATGTCGTACGGCTCTCCTCGGGCGACGACGTGCGCCACCGCGAAGGGCGTTGTCACCGGGTGCCCGCCGTGGCCGTCAGCCGGTCGCGCACCGAGGGCCACTCGCTGCTGAGGACGCTGTAGTAGACGGCGTCGCGACGGGTGCCGTCCGGCATCGGGTTGAAGCTGCGCAGAATGCCTTCCTCCGTGGCGCCGATGTTGCGCAGGGCACGGCGAGCCTGCTCGTTGCGCCGGTCGGTCTTGAACTCCACCCGCTCGGCGCCGAGCCGTTCGAAAGCGTTCCGCAGCAACAGCAACTTGGCCTGGCGGTTGACTCCCGTGCCGCGGAAGTCCCGGCCGAGCCAGGACCAGCCGATCTCCAGCCGGCCATCGGCTTCGGACAGGTTGCCGTAGCTCATCGACCCGGCGGTCCGGCCGGTGGCCAGGTCGGTGATGTGGAAGACGACCCGCCGACCGGCCTCCTGGTCAGCGATCATCGCGTCGAAGAAGGTCTCGAAGGACGCCTCGTCGCTGACCAGCGCCACGAAGTAGCGCCAGATGCCCGGATCCATTGCTACCGACCGGATCGGCTCCCGGTCGGCGGCTGTGAGGGGCCGCAGGCGGACGACGCCGTTGTCGAGTACGGTCCCGGCTTGCTCGGACCAGCTCATCTCAGCTCACCTCGGCATGCTGGGACAGTGCCTCGACGACCTGCCCGAGCGTGTGCATCGCGGCGAGGTCCTGTTCGGTGAAGTGGTGCAGCCCGACCTGGGTTTGGTCGCACAGCGAGGTCAGGAACAGCACCTTGTTCAGTGACGTAAGGCCGAGGTGGTCGAGTTTCGCATCGAGTTCGATGGTCTCCGGCAGCGGTTTGTGCGGCAGGACCTCGGCCAGTGCGGCGCGAGCCGTTGTCTCGATGGTGTCAGGCACGGATTCCCTCCTCGGGGTCGGTGACGAGGCGGCGGTAGCGTGCCTCGATCTGTTGGCGTCGGGGCTTGAACTGGGAGCTGAGCAGCCCGTTGCCGACGGTGAACCGGTCCGCCAGAACAGCCTTGGCGATCTGCTCGTCGTGGTCGAGGTCGGCATTGGCTTGCCGCAGCGCCGCCGCGATCAGCTCGGTGTCCACGGGGTGCTGCGCTGATGTGACGATGGCGACGAGTTGGTGCTGCGATGCGTTGGTCACCACGCAGTCCTCGATCAGCGGGCAGGCTTTGAGGCGTTCCTCGATCGGCCACACGACGATCTTCTTGCCGTTCTCCAGCACGATCACGTCGTCGGCCCGGCCGTGCACGAACAGGTAGCCGTCCGCGTCGAGATGGCCCAGGTCGCCGGTACGCACGATCCCCCCGGGCCGGAACATCGCCTCCGAGTCGCCGGGCCGCGCATGCTCGTAGCGGGTGGCCACGGGATGCCCGCTGCGGACGTTGATCACACCGTCCGTGTCGATGAGTACCTTCTTGCCCGGCAGGACCCGGCCGACACTGCCGGGCCTATGCGCGCCGGGGTGGTTCTTCGTCACGATGCAGGTTTCGTTGAGCCCGTAGCCCTCGAAGATCGGCAGGCCGGCATCGGTCAAGTAACGCAACGTGCCCGGGTCCGCCGGAGCGGAGCCCGTCCACAGGTAGCGGATCCGGTCGCCGAAAAACTCGACGGCCACGTCGGCAGGGGAGGACCCGGTACGGGCCGCCCTGGCCTCCAGGTGAGCGCGTGCTGCTTCGAAGAATCCGGGCACACCCATCACCACTGTCGGCCGCGCTGTGCGCAGGGTGGCGAACGCGGCCTCGTAGGTGCTGATCGTGACGTCGTGTCCGAACACGAGCGCCGAGTACACCCAGTACCGCTGCTGGAGTAGGGAAAGCGGCAGGAAGACGAAGATGTCGTCGCCGGGGCCGTGTGCGAACATCTCCTGCACCGCGGCGAGTGAGCTGTCGATGCTTCCCGCGCTCGCCAGCAGCGACTTGGCCGGGCCGCTGCTGCCCGAGGTGAACTTCAGCGCGGGTGCCTCGTCAGGTTCCCACACCACCGTGGGCAGGACCGCGTCAGACGGTGGGAGCCTGCGCATCGCGGCGATCGGACGTACTCGGTCGGCCGTCTCGTCCTGGTCGGTGAACAGCGCCGCGAGGCCGTAACGGGTGACGAGTTCGGCGCCGGTCGCGTCGAACTTGCCGGGGTCGAATCCTGCGGTCACAGCCTTGATCCGCAGCGCGGCCAGATCGAGCAGTACCCACTCCAGGGAATTGGCCGCGAGGACGCCGATCCGGTCACCGGGCCGGACGCCGAGGTCCAGCAGAGACCGGGCGACCCGGCCGGACATGTCCCAGACCTCGGTGAGGTCCCACGACTCGGTCGCGCCGAGGCGAGCGACGGACAGCCGGTTGCCCGGGCGCGGTGGATTGCTGACCATCCGGTTGAGCACGCTCATTTCGCACCCCTGATCCGGGCAGCCATCGCCCGTACCGAGTTCACCCGGACCAGCTCCGACAACGGGATGGTGACCTTGTACTGCTTGCGTACCCCGACCAGGATGCGTGCTGCGGCGAGTGAGTCGGCGCCGAGGTCGGTCAGTGGGGTCAGGGCGTCCACCTCGGGCACTTTGAGCACACGCGCCCACAGCTCGGACAGCTCCCGCTCGATGCCTTCCGCGGGAGCCGTGTCGCCGGAGCGGACGGTCTTTGCCTCGGGTAGGTCGCCCGCAGTCAGCTGCGACCGGTCGACCTTGCCGTTGACGGTCAGTGGCAGACTGTCGTGCCACACCACGGCGGAAGGGATCATGTACTCCGGCAGCTGATCGCGCAGCGCCGTACGCAGTGCGTCCGCCCGGCGACGCCGCTCGCCGTCCGGCACCGGCTGATCCTGTTCGCTCGGCACCACGTGCGCGACGAGGCGGTCGCCTCGGCTCGCCGGTTGGCGGACCACCACTGCCTGCCTCACGCCGGGCAACGCGACCAGCCGCGTCTCCACCTCGCCCGCTTCGATACGGTAGCCGTTGACCTTGATCTGGAAATCTGCCCGGCCGAGGATGTCGATCTCCCCGGACGGCAGGTACCGTCCGAGGTCACCGGTCCGGTAGAGCCGTACGCCTCGTCGTCGGTCGAAGAAGAATTTCTCGTCGGTCGCTTGCTCGTTCTTCCAGTACCCGCGTGCCAGGCCGGTTCCCGAGGCAAAGATCTCGCCGGCCACCCAGTCCGGCAGGTCCAGTCCGTCCTCGTCGAGCACGTATGCCTTGTTGTTGTCGTTCGGCCGCCCGTACGGGATGCTCCGCGAGCCGTCCTCGTCCGGACCGATCGGGTGCACGATGTTCCAGACCGTCGTCTCGGTCGGCCCGCCAAGTGAGACCACATCGAGGTCGGGCAGGCTTGCCCGCAGAGCCGCCGGCAGTTCTTGCGGGACACGGTCGCCGCTCGTCATCACCAGGCGCAGGTCGGTGAGCGCGGAGAGACCGTCCGCGAGCGCCTGTTCGTGCAAGAGCGCCACGATCTGTGGCACCGAGTTCCACACCGTGACCCCGCAGCGCGCGCACATCTCGAGCCAGTGCGCCGGGTCGGCGGCCTTGTCCTGGTCGGGCAGCACGACCGCAGCGCCGACGGACAGCGCGCCGAACACGTCGTAGACGGACAGGTCGAAGCTGAACGCGCTGATCGCGAACAGCCGGTCGCGTGGACCGATGCCGAACCGGCGGGTGCAGTCCGCAACGACGTTGGCCACGCTGCGGTGGCTGACCATGACACCTTTCGGTGCGCCGGTCGTGCCGGAGGTGGGCAGCACATAGGCGAGGTCGTCGGGGTGCGCCCCGTCGGCCGGGCCAGGCTCCGGCCAGGCGTCGCTTCCCGTGCTATCGAGTTCTGTGCCGCAGTCCAGCTTTCGCACCGTGCGCCGACCGGACGGGTCGCTCCAGCCGGAGTTGGTGAGCACACACCGTACCTCGCCGTGGTCGAGCAGTTCTTGCTGCCTGCGGGCGGGCAGGTCCGCGTCGACCGGGAGGTAGGCCGCACCCGCCAGGAGCGTGGCCATGATCCCGACGATCTGCTCGGGTCCCCGGGCCATGACCAGGCCGACGAGCTCATCGCGGCCGACCCCGTCGGCGCGCAGTCGGCTCGCCGCGGCGCGGGCCCGCCGGTACAGCTCGGCATAGCTCAGCTCACCGGTCGAGGTGATCACCGCCGGCGCTTGCGGACTGCGCTGTGTTTGGGCCACAAACGGTTGCTGCAACAGCTCCTGTGGTTGTGGCCGGTCGGTGTCGTTGGCGGCGCGCCTGCGCTCTCGCTGCTCGGCTGGCAGCAAGTCGAACCGGTGATTATGCCATTCACTCTCGTCGGTGAGCAGGTTGAGCAGGCGCTGATATCCGAGCGCCAGATCGTCGAGCAGCCCGCCCGGGAACAGTTCATCAACGCCGTCGAGCTGGACGACGACGCCGCCGTGCTGCTCCATGGCGAACACATTGAGCCAGGTCTGCGGTGTCTGGCTGACCGTGTGCACCTCGGGCCCGAACAGCTCAAGGGCGGAGCCGTCGATGCCTGCGAGCGGATAGCCGATGGCGCTGTTGAAGGTGAAGGGCATGCGCGGCTGCCCGCCGCTGCGCCGACCGAGTTCCCGCAGCACCTCGATGCCGGAGAAATGTCGATTGTCGAGGTCGGTCCGCAGCCGCTCCTGCATGGCCTTGGCCCGCTCCGCGAAGGGCACGCCACGATCCACCTCGACCGCGACGAGCATCGGGTCGCTGTACTGCCCGATCGACTCCAGGATGCGCGGGTGGACCGGTGGCCGGTTGGCCACGGTGGTGGTCAGGGTGAACCGGGGGCCCGCGCCCCAGGACGCCAGGGTCTCGGCATAGGCGGCGAACAGCAGGCCGGACGGCGTCACACCGGCGGCAGCGGCGTACTCCTTCAGCAGCGCCCACCTCTGAGCGGGCACCCGTACGACGCGCTGGGAGAACCGTGGCGTGGTGATAGCGGACGGGCTCTTCGCGAGAGGCAGGTCCGGATGCCCCCACAGGCTGTCGCTGTCGAGGCGCTCCAACCAGTACGCCTTAGCCCGGGCATAGGTCTTGCGGGAGCGGGCTGCCTCCAGGCCGGCCACGTACGACGCGAACGAGGCCTCGTCGTCAGTCGGCGGCTGCTCTCCCGAGTACTCCGCCCACCAGGCGCGGAAGAACAGGAACATGCTGATCCCGTCCATGACCAGGCCGTCGTGGCCGGCGTGCAGGACCATCCGGTCCCCGGCGAGCAGCGACACCTCGGTCGCCAGCAGCGGCGCCTGGGCAGTCGGCAGCATTCGGTGCGTCCAGCGCGCGCGTTGCGCCGCCAAGCCGGTGCCGTCGTCGTCCCGCAGGTCGACCCGGTCGATCCGCACCTCGACGCGCGGTTGCTGTACCTGCGTCTGAGCCTGTGTGAACCGGGTCCGCAGACAGTCGTGCCGGGCGACCACCGTGTTGAGCGCGGCCTGGAGCCGGTCGACATCCCAGTGGCCCTCGATCTCGTGGTAGACGTAACTGGCCACGTTGCCCAGTTCGAACACCTCGTCCCGGCCGGCCAGATAGCCCTGCTGCAACGGGGTCAGGGCCACCCCGGGATCCGGGGTGAGGTGGGTGATCAGCTCAGACTTGACGGCCTTGATCCGGCCGACGAGGTCAGCGTCCACGCGCTCGCGCGGCCCCTGCAACCGCAGATTGGCGCCGTCGGCGACGATGCTCAGGCCCCGGGCGCTGATCTCCTCCAACACCGTCAGGTAACTGGTCACCGGTCCACCGCCTCGGTCAATTTCCGGCTCAGTTCGGCGACGCTGCGCCCGGAGTGCAGCTCCTCCATCGACACGTCGACATCCAGCCGCTCCAGGATCTGGTACTGAACCGCGACCACCTGCAACGAGGACGCGCCCAGCTCTCTGAGCGTCTTGTCCGCGACCGCCGTCCCCGCCGGCAGGCTGAGCGCGCCGCGGACCAGGTCGGCGAGCCAGGGCAGTTGGTCAGGTGGGGCGCCCTGAGGCGTGGGGGCGGCCGGCTCTGCGGCGAAAAACAGCCGTCCGGTCAGGTCCACCCGGGTTCCGGCCGGCACCAGGTCCACCGTGGACGGCCAGGCTGGTTCGCTCTCACCGAGCAGAGCCGCGAGACGAGTGGCGAAGCGCGGCATCACCGGTGTGACGACTCGCGACAGCAGCCGGACTGCCGCCAGTTCCAGGGCCATCGCTGTACGGTTCTCCGACTGCCAGCCGGACACGTCGGCGAGCATCTCCTCGTGCTTGGCGAATACGCGCGCATCGGTGACGAGGCCCTCCAGTTCGGCGGTGGTGGCCCGCAAGGAGAACCCGTCCTGCCCGAGGTGTCCGGTCACGGCCGCGAGGCGCCCGCCGAGCCGGGCGTAGAACGCGGTGTGTTCGGGAGTCCAGATCCCGGCGTCCGGAACCACGCCGCCGTACCGCGTGTTCAGCCGGCGGCCGAGGTCTTCGAGCCAGCCCTGCCAGCCGTCGATCAGCACGTCGCTCACGGTGGTGACGTAGGCATCGCGCTCGAAGTTGGTGCGTTCGCCCTCCGCGCGGGTGCGGGACAGATAGAACCGCACCGCGTCCGCCGTCTCCGGCGCGAGGATCTCCTTGCCCCACACCGCGTGGCGCCTGCTGGTGGAGAACTTTTGGTCGTCGAGGAGGTAGAACTCGTTGACGTGGTAGTCGATGTCCGGCTCCCAGTGCGGGAACGCCAGCCGGTACAGCACCGGGTAGAGGATCGCGTGGTAGAAGCTGTTGTCGTAGCCGAAGAAGTGCACGATCTTCCAGTCCTGCTCCGGCTTGTCCGCGCGCCATGTCTCGCCGGTCCGCGCGCCGAGGTCAGCGATGCCGTGCAGAAAGCCGTAGGACATCTCCGGCCACACCCAGATCACTTGGCCGTCGACGCCACGCGGCGGTACTCCCCACTGCGCGGGGTGGCTCAGCGGCAGTTCCAAGGTCTCCCGTGCGAACACCCGCTCGGCCAGTTCACGCAGTCGCGCGGGCACCCGCCCGAGCCGGTGGTGCGTGGCGACGACGTCGCGGAACTCGTGCAGCGGCAGCGCGAGCCGTGCGAGGCTGCCCGGACGGACCGAGCCCGAGATGTTGCTGCGTGCCTCGACGAGGTCGGCGGCGATGTTGGGCTCACCGCACTCCTCGCACATGTTGCCGTTGGCGGCGGCTGAGCAGGAGGGACAGGTGCCAGACACGTCGACCTCGTAGAGGTACTGGCCGGTCTCTTCGTCGAACAGTGCCGGCAACTCGTGTCGCGTCACCTTGCCCGATGCCTCCAGGGCCGAGAAGAAGTCGCGCAGGCCCTCGCGGTATCCGGGCTCCGTACTGGTCATGGTGAACTGGTCGGGCCGGATGTCCATCAAGTCAAGTGTGCGGGCGATCTCGGCGCCGTAGTGCGCGGCGATCTGCTCGGGTGTGCGTTCTTCCTGCGCCGCCTTGGCGACGACATAGCTCTGGTAGTCGTCGCTCCCGGTCAGGTGCCATGCCCGCACCCCGTTCATCCGCTGGAACCGGACGAACGCGTCCGCGCCGAGATACGGTCCGGAGAGGTGCCCGAGGTGCAGGTCGCCGTTGGGAGTCGGCGGGGTGGAGAAGACGAACACCGGTCGCTCCGCGAAGCGCCGCCGGCCAGGACGCGCAGCCGCTGTTCCGGCGTGTGAGGGCTCACGCCAGTAACAGGTCACGAATACGACGTCGGCGGCACCGGTGTTGTCGAGCACGTGAGTCTCGAAGGGGTCGAACTTGACGACGGTTCCCGGTCCCACCGGATGGCGCGCGCCGTCCACCACGACCTCGCCCTCGCCCGACACGATGACGAACATCTCGATTTCGTCGTGCTGATGAGGGTCGGAGTGACTTCCTGGCGCCACCCGCCCCCAGCTCACCCCCAGCCCAGCGACACCAGGGAGATCGATCGTGTTCATGTCGATGCCGAAGGCATCACTGAGTGCTGAGGGGTCATAGGTGTCGATCCTCATCGCGAACTCCCCTTCACACCCGTGTCGAGCAACTGGACAGCCTCAGCCGCGATGGCCGGGGCGAGGCGATAGCCGGAGCCGTTGGCCGCGCCCGCGAACACCACCCGGCCGTCGGGGTCGAGCCGGTGCACCAGGGGCTGCCCCGAGCCGCTGTAGGCGTCGCAGAACACCCGCCCGGACGTGCAGCGCAGCGCGAGCGAGGGCGCGTAGCGGCTCAGGCATTCACGGGCACGCTCCACGTCGTGCGCGACAAGATGGGCGCCGATCTGGTCGGGGTCGACGTCCCAGTCCGGGCAGGTGTAGCTGAACAGCCAGTGCCCCCGATATGCCAGGGGGAGTAGGAAGGCGTCCTCGTCATGGAAGACGAGCGCCCGGTCGGTCTCATCCGCGTGCTGGTCGATGTGCAGGGCGACGATCTTCTTGATGCGTGCGCCCAACGGTGCGACGAGGTCGGCCCATGCGGGTTCCCCCAGCCACGGTCCGGGCGCGAGCACCACCCGATCGACGGTCAGTTGCTCGCCCGTGCTGAGCGAGAGCCCCACTCCGGCACCGCCAGGATTCAGCGCGGTGACACGGACTCCCTCGCGCACCGCGGCACGTGTGCGCAAGTCGGTGATCAGCATTTGGGTCAGGCGGTGCACATCCGCGTAATGCGCGCCCCTGACATCCCACACAGACATGTGCGGCGGCACGCGGATCTGGGCGCCGCATGTGTCCAGCGCTGCCGGTGAATCGTTGCGGCGGGCCGGTTCGGCGTAGGTCCTTTCCAGGCCATCAGGGTCAGCTTGCGACAGCAGCGACATGCCGACTGGATAGATCGGCGAAGTGGGCCGGTCGACCTTGAGCTTTTCGTAGAACTCCTGGCTGTATCCCGACATCCGGCGCACTCGCTCGCTCGATCCGCGTGGGAAGTGCAGTCCGGCCGAGCGCCTACTGGCGCCACAGCCGACCGAGTCCCGGTCGAGGACCAGCACCGAGTCCGCCGGGTGCCGATGGACGATCTGCCTGGCTACCAGGGAGCCGATGACGCCCCCACCGATCACTGCGACTGTGCCCAGAGCCATCTCATGCCCTCCTTCGCAACTCGCCGGCCTCACTGGCCTCGTTCGCCCACTCGGCGAAGGAGGAGAGCTGTTCTTCCCGCTGTACGCCGCGCAGGCGGTCGACGATGCGCTGGCTGCGCCAAGCCAGAAGGCTCAGGTTCTTATCGGCAAGACCTCGTTGGGTGGAGGTCCCGTTCTGGATGAAGATGTTGCGGTCTTGGGGACCGTCCCAGTGCACCGCGTAGTCCCGGTCCACCTGGTACTCGCCGCCGTCGTAGTCGAGCCTGTCGGCCAGGGGGGCGAGTAGTTCCAACTGCCCGGTGTGGAAACCGGTCGACCAGATGATCACGTCAGTCGTCACATGACGAGGTTCGTCGGGCCAGTCCTTGTTGACCACTGTCAGTTCCCACGCCGAACCGGCCTCAGCCACCCCCGTGATCTCCCGGTTCGGGTACAGCCTGATCAGACCGGGCGAGCGTGCGATGAACCGGTGGTGGTAGGTCCGCTGGTATATCGCGCGTAGCGTCGACTCGGAGATGCCGTCGCTGGAGAGGATGTTCTCGTGGTTGATCCGCTCACGGATCGCCCGCTCCAAGCCGTAGAAATACTCTGAATAGCACGGCATGTAGAAGTCGTTGGTGAACGGGGAGTCGTCGATCGGCAGGAAGTTGCGGCGCCGCGAGAACCACGACACGCGGCTGGGCAGTTCGCTGCCTTCACGGGAAATCAGGTCGAGGAACGCTTCTGCGCCCGACTGCCCGCCGCCCACCACGACAACGCGCTTCCCACCAAGGTCAGCGGCCTTGTCGACGAAGTCGCACACGTGGAACTGGCCGGGCGCGTGCCAGCCCTGCCCGGCTGGCGGTATCCACGGCTGGCTGCCGATACCGACGGCGATGTTGTCGGCGGTGAGCACCCGTTCGTCGGTGCGCACGTGGAATACGCCGTCGAATTCAACTGACCGTACCTCCTCGCCGAACACGATGTTCTTCATGCGCCAGCTCGCCCATTCCAGGTAGTTGCGGAACTCCTGCCGTGGTACGGCGTCGAACTGGGCATTGATGAAGTGATAGATCCGCCCCTGGTCGTACAGGTAGTTCAGGAAGGAGAATTTGCTGGTCGGATCGGCCAGGCTGACCAGGTCCTTCAACATCGAGACCTGCAGTGAGGTGCCGGGAATCTGCTGTCCGTCGTGCCAGCCGAAGGTTTCCTTGCGGTCGAGGAAAAGGCTGGGGAGGTCCTGGTAGGGATACAGCAGCGCGGCCAGGCTGAGATTGGCCGGACCGACACCGATACCGAGCACACTGAAGTGCTTGTCGGCCATTTTCAGACGCCCCTGTTTCCGGCCGAGGACTCCCTGAGTTCGGTGGTGCCCCCTCTGGATGGCAGGGGGTCCGGCCGACGACGGGCGGCGCGCGCCGTCGCGGGCGTGTCTACCGGAACCTTCGCCTGGCTTCGTGCGGTGCCTCGCATTTCGTGCCAGAGCCGTAATCGGGTCATCGGAACTGCCCTTTCAGGACGGGGATGCGGGCATTGGGCGAGGGGAGGTAGCCCTCGTGGGAGGGCGTTTTGGTCACTGTGGCGGCCACGCCAATGGTGATAGCGGTGGCCATGGCCTGGCCGGGGCACCGGTGCGCGCCCTGACCGAAGGTGAACACCTGCGGATCGGCCCGGCCGGGGCGGAACGTGTGTGGATCGGGGTTGGCTAGCGGGTCACGGTTGGCCGCAGCGAGCAGCAGCAGGATCGTCGAGCCTGTCGGAACGTGGTGGCCGACGAGGGCGGTCGCGTCCGCAACGAACCGGCGAGTGTTCTGGATGGGTGCGTCGTGCCGGAGCACCTCATCGACGAAGGCCGCGAGATCGTCCGGCCGACCGTGGCGGGCCAGTGCGAGCAAGGTGTTGCCGACCAGCCCCGCCGTGGCGTCGTAGGTTTGGGACAGCAGGCCGATTACATTGGCCAGCAGCGGAGCGGTCTCTCGCCAGCCGTCGCGGGCGGCCAGGCGGACCAGCTCGCCGATCAGACCGCCGCCCCTGGCACGCAGGTAGGGGCCGAGCAGTTCGAGCAGCCGCGCTGCGGCGGCAGCCGCGGCGGCCTGGTCCTCGGCGGTGGCCGAGGCGGGAACGCACCGGACGAACTCGCCGATGAGCCGGGCCGCCTGGGCTGGGACGTCCCCGCCAAGGCCAAGCACTGCGGCCATCACTCGTGCGGGCACTCCGAACTGGAGGTCCCGCCAGTCGGTCGCCTCGCTCGCCTGCTCTGCGGCCAGCGCGATGACGCGCTTCTCGGTGACGGTGTTCAAAGCCTTGTGTAGGACGTGCTTGCGCCGTGCCTGCGGGGCGCCGTCGATCATTCGGACCAGCTCGCCGAACACGTCGCCAGCCGGGGTATCGAGGACGCCGCGCGGTACCGGCTCGTTGCTCGGCCGGACGAGGCAGGCCGGATGGGTGAGCACCTCGGACACCGCCGCAGCCCCAGCCGCCACCCATAGCCCGCTGTCGGCGTCGTAGCCGAAGGGCCGGTCGGCCACCAGCTCGGCGTAAAGCGTATACGGGTCGGAGTGGGCGGCCGCCGTGCCGGGTGTCACGGGCTGTGGCTGCGTCATGATGCCTCTCGGTGTGTCCGGTCTGGGTCGATCGCCGCAGCGATGATCGCCTGCTGTACCTCCGAGGAGCCCTCATAGATGCGCAGCGACCGGATTTGCCGGTACAGCCGCTCCATCAGGCTGTCGCGCACCAGCCCGGCAGCGCCGAAGATCTGCACCGCGCTGTCCACGATCTGCTGAGCGGCCTCGGTGGCGTAGAGCTTGGCCACCGAGGAATGCCGGGCATAGCGGGGGCTGCCCTGGTCTATTTCCCAGGCCGACCGGGCCACCAGCAGCGCAGCCGCGTCCAACTTGACCTCGATGTCGGCGAAGGTGGCGCGCACGGTGGGCAGATCGAATAGTTTCCCGCCCAGCATGGGCCGCTCTCGCGCTCTGGCCAGCGCGGCGTCGGTGGCCCGGCGGGCGAAGCCGAGTGCTGCAGCGCCGACGGTCATCCGGAACCTGTCCAGCACCTCCATGGCGATCGGGAACCCGCCGCCGCGCCTGCCGAGCAATGCCTCCCTCGGCAACGCGCAGTCGGCGAACACCAGATGGCCGAGCGCCCGCGGCGCGATCATCGGCACTGGCTCGACATGCAGGCCGGGCGTAACTGCGGGCACCAGAAAGGCCGTGAGCCCGAACGCGCCCGGCCCAGGGCCGGTGCGGGCGATCACCGTGTAGACATCGGCGATGCCTGCGTTGGCGATCCACGCCTTGCCGCCGTTGAGCACCCAGCCTTCTTCGGTTTCGCGTGCCTCCAGCCCAATGGAGGCCACGTCCGACCCTGCCGTCTCTTCCGACACCGCGAAGGCGCCGCACAGGGTGCCCTCGGCCAGTCCCGGCAGATATCGGCGAACCTGGTCGGCGGTACCGAATCTGCGGATCGGGGTGGCCGCCAGGGCCTGAATGGAGAACGTGTAGTCGGCGAGATCGCCGACGTATGCCAGCGCTTCTCGCACCAGGCACAGTGCGCGGTAGTCGTCGGGGCGGCCGTCGAGGAATGCCAGCCAGCCCGCGTCACCGAGCGTGCGGAGGATGCGTAGGCCAGCCGCTTCCGGCTGCCCGGCACCGACGAGCAGATCCCGGTGTTCATCACACCATGTCACCAGGTGTTGGGCCAATTCACGGTGGTGATCCTCGTACAGGGGCAGCGCGAGGATGTGCGTGTCGAAAGTACTGGGGGATGTGGCCGTGGCCATCAGATGACCACATCCGCCGACTTGCGCTGGACAAGACGGGCCACCAACTCATGCTCGACGAAGTAGGCGAAGGAGGCATAGCCGCGCCAGATCCGCTCCCAGTGCTCCAGTGCCGCGTCGGCTCCTGACAGTTTCGCCACGTCGTGCAGGTAGGCGATAATGATCTCGGCTGACTGTCGCGCGTGGCCGGCGGAGAGGTTGTCGATGGACAGGTGCGCTTCCTCATAGGCGACGTCGAAGCCGTAGCGGCGCAGCTTCTGCATCTCGTGCATGCGCATGGTGCCGAGCCCGAACATCTCGATGCCCAGGTTGTAGCCGAGGATCTCGTCGTAGAGCGAGTCAGGGAACAGTGCGAGACTGAGTTGGAACAGCGAGAACTCGTAGAGGTGGTCGGGCAGTTCGTCTTGGTCGAGGAACGCGGTGTCGCGGATGTGCGGCACCTCAATGCCCATACTTGCCAGCACCTGGTAGATCAGGGTGATGTGGTTCTTGGTGACGTCGCCGCGCCCCATCTCGTCGGCGTAGATCGAATAGAGCATGCCGTCGCTGCGGCGGGTGTAGCGACCGGTCGCGCCGATACGGTGCGCCCACGCCCCGTCAACCATGCTGCCGAGCGCGAAGGTCTTCTGACCGAAAATCACCTCGTCGCGGTCCGGGATCTCGGTCAGCGGCTGATAGGGGTTCACTAACTTGTCCCAGTAAATTCGGTCGACGCGCTCGTTCAGCGCCAAGGGCGTGTAGTCGAACCAGCTCGCGTCCGTGAGGACGCCGTCACCGCCGTACTCGAAGAGGATCACGGCGCGATCAAGACCCTCCTTGGCGTTAGCACGCGCGAGGGCCAGGGTGTTGGGGAAGTTCTCGATGCTGACTAGCCGGTGGAAGAACGTGCGGTCATCGCCCCGGGCGGCGGCCTTCAGCCGCACCTCCGGCGGGAGCGGGCTGATCGCTTCCGCGAGTGCGCGTGCGGCGGCGTCGCCGGCAGTGTTCGGGGTGAGCTGGATGTCGGGCAGGTCTCCTTCGGAGATCGCCTCGGTCCACTGCTGGAAGGTCGCCGCTTCCTGCTCATTGAAAATGCCGAACATGGGGCCACCGAATTTGATGGCCCGGAGGAACCGGCACGCGCCATCCCGTGACTTCAACTGAGCTGACGCCCGGAAATCGCCGATGAACGCGGCCAGGTCGAAGTCGGGATCGCTGAAACGCTCGGTCAGCGGTTGGCCACCGACACGGACGTTGCGGTGCTGCTTGCCCGCCAACGGGGCGTGCCTGGCCACGATCCGCGCGACCTGCGCGTCCAGTGAGAGGCTCGCGTGCCACTCGCCAACCTCGGCGAGCAGGCGCGCGTGCTCCAGCTCCATCGCCAGCGTGCGCGTGATCGCGGTGTCCAGCCTGGCCCTGATCGGCGCCGGAGCCAGCGCTAGGTAGTTGGCGAGTGCGGCCCGCAGGTCCTCTTCGGCCAGCATAGGCCGGGTGCCGAGCAGGAGTTCGTCGACGCCGAGCGCGGCCAGGACGTAGTGCGTGCCCACCACCTCGGGCAGAAAGTTCGTAGGCAACCTGGCCAGGCTGAGGCGGTAGGCGCCGTGCCACGCGGTGAGCGACCGGGTCTCCGCCTGCCGCAGGAAGTCCGGTGCCATGACGTCCGGCAGGAACACGCCCAAGTCCTCCAGCGCATGCCCCCGCAGCTGGTGCAGTCCTCGCCGGGGGTTTCCCTCGCCGCGCCAGACGAACTGGTGGCGCACCAGGTGGTTCACCACGGTGGCGGGCTGGGAGGCGGGCTGGGAAATCGAGTCCAGCCAGCAGCCACCGATCAGTGCCAGCGGCGCCCGCTGGGCCACCATCGCCCTGCGCACCCGGGGTTCGGCCTCGCGCAGCGGTTGCAGTATCTCAGTGATCCGTCGACGTATCTGCTCCGTCCGCTCGGCGATGCCGTCGGCCTGCGGCGCACCGAAGTCGTGGGCGATCGACTCTCGCGAGCCACTGAGGAAACCATTCAGTACATGCCGGGCAAGGAGGTACACCACCTCGGACTCCTGATCGCCAATCAGTCGTTGGTAGACGGCTTCGGATCCTGCGGCGATCAGCTCGTCGGCCGCGGTGACGGAAGCTGGGTTGAATTCGGAAGTGGACAGGGGGGATACGACGAACGTGTCGGGCAGGGTGAAGACAGGCATCGAAACCTCCGGGCACGGTCCTCAGGCTGTTGGGATCAGGGCCGTGGTGGGGTCCTGCGCAGCAACATGGCAGCGCGGGAACCCGGCACGCTCGCGGCCAGTAGGTAGTACTCACCCGGTTCGGTGCGGCGATCGGTGAGATTGATCAGCGGATCGGCGGCGAAGCAGTGGCCGGTCCGGGCGGTGTTGGCAGTGTCGAGTTGTGCGGGCGTGAATCCGGCCAGGCGTTCCTTCATCACGACGATCGGGATGTACAAGTTGCTGTGCAATACGCCGGCCAGGTCGCTGGGGGTCAGTCCGTGCGGGGCCAGCAGGATGTCGCTGACCTGCCGCGACAGGTCAGCGCTGATTTCGTTGCCCCAGTCCAGCGCCCGCGTTTCCTGCGCGCTTGCCGAGCCCAGGATCTCGTAGTCGCCCGGCCGTGCGGTGACCAGACAACCAGCGGCGCCGTCGCTGAAGAGGGCGAAGTTCTCCATCCGGGCGGTCTCCGTGTCGCTTCGGTCCGCGGTGATCACCAGGACGTTGCGGTACTTGCCCGTCCGGACGAATGCCTCGGCCACACCGAGCCCGCTCACCAGATTGGTGCACCGGTTGAGCGTCAAGCCGAGGAACGCGCAGTCCAAGCCGAGGCCGTTCATGATCGTCTCCATGAACTTGCCGTGGGTGTGCGCGTCGCCGGGGAACCGCGTCGAGCACAACACCAGAAGGTCCATGTCCACCGAGTCGATGATTGTCTTCCCGGTCTCGACGATCAGCTGCTCCAGCGGTTTCTCGGTGCGGCGGACCTTGCCCCAGCCCCACAGCCGAGCGTCGGGCTGCATGCCGTACTCACGAGCGCGCGCGGCGAAACCGGGGATCTCGTGGTGATCCTGCTCGATCTCGCCGAGCAGGTAGCCGGGGGAAGTGAGGTAGACAGGGGTCATGACCTGCCCAGCAGAGCGTTCGCTTCAGCGTGGCCCAGTGCGGACTTCGCGAAGCCGAACGTGCCCGACCCGACAAGTTCGGCGGCAGCGTCGAGCACCGCGGTTAGCGCGGCCCTAGGCAGCGCTGAGCCAAGGCTGACCCGGCGAACACCGAGGGCGCCCAAGTCGGCGACCGAGCATGCAAGGACGGGACCAGCGGCGAGCACGTTGACCGGCTTGTCCAGAGAGGAGCACACCGCCCTTACCGCGTCGAGGCTCGGCAGCGCCGGTGCATAGAGAACGTCCGCACCGGCTTCGGCGAAAGCCTGCAACCGACGGATGGTGTCGTCGAGGTCGAAACGCCCCTGGAAGAAGTTGTCGGCCCTGGCGGTCAAGGTGAAGGGGAACGGCTGAGCACGGGCCGCTTCGACCGCGGCGACAACGCGGTCGACTGCTTCGGCGATGTCACGGATCTCCCCGCCCGTCTCGCCCGCTGCGTCCTCGATCGACGCACCGACCAGTCCAACCTCGGCGGCCTGCCGAATCGTCTCGGCCACATCCCCGGGGCTGTCGCCGTAACCGCTCTCCAAATCGGCGGTCACCGGTAAGTGGGTCGCCTCGACGATCGATCGTGCATTGGTCAGCGCCTCGCCCCGCGTGACAAGTCCAGCACAGTCGGCGCGGCCGAGGCTGAAGGCGAAGCCCGCACTGGTCGTCGCGAGTCCCAAGAAACCGTGACCAGACAGCACCCGCGCGCTTCCAGCGTCCCAGGGATTCGGCACGATGAAGGTACCTGAGCGATGCAGTTCGGCAAACGCGACGGCTTTACTGATCTGGTCAGCCATGCTTTCCTTTCTCGCTCGCCGCAGCGGCGACCTAGATGAGTTCGACTGGTAACGCCTCAGCCGCCCGGCGTATCACTTCGACTACTACTTCAGGATTTCTCTCGAAATAGAAGTGACCGCCTTCTGGCCAGTATTTTTCTGGCTCGCCGATGCCCTCTCTGGTCCAGTCGTCCAAATCGGCGCGACAGACCAGCGGATCGTCCACTCCGTTGATCAGGGAGATGCCAAAAGGCAATTCTGCGGCGGATCGATATTGATACTCGGCAACCATTTTGAAGTCAGCCTGAACGTCGGGCAGTATGAAGTCCAGCAGCTCCGGATCGGCGAGAATCTCCGGCCGGAGCCCCCCGTATACGGCCAGTGCGTCGGTGAGACTCTGCCTATCGAGTCCCGCCACCTCGACCATTCGCGGTGTCGGATGCAAGCTCGGTGCCACGCAGCCAGAAGCGATCAAGTGTGTGGGCCGGTCGCCGAGCCTGCGAGCCACCTCGAAGGCAATCAACGCGCCGAGACTGTGGCCGAAGAGCAGAAACGGTCCATCGTGTTGAGCCGCGATCAAATCGGCGGCCTGTTCGCAGACCGTGTCAATCCTGGTCCGCTCGGCCAGAGTGACCGCGACCAGTGCGGTCACTCCGGCCAACGCCTCCTGCCACTCAACGAACGCCTGAGCCCGGCCGCCCGCATGCGCAAAACAGTAGGTACGGGGCCACCCAGCCGGCACGGCGGGCGCCATGTCGAACCGCGTTTCCATCGGCGTACCTCCTTCTGCCGCAAAATATGAGCAGGGACGCAACGGCGGACTCAGGCAAGCGCTCACCGCCGAAGGCGAGAAAGCCACGGAGCAACGGAACACGGATTCTATTCTTGGCCTCTGCATGGACTTGTCAAGACCAAGTGCTGTCTCGTGTAAATTTCGAGGAACCGATCATGGAATTCCAGGCGGGCTGAAAGCCCACGCTACGATCAGGCGGTGAGAATCAAGCCATGATCAAGTATATCTACTGGAATCAAGGGCGAACAATTTCAGACAGTGATCGATGCAATGCGCGGGTCAGTCCGACGGACGACCGTCGCAGTTCTGATCATTGAGCAAACGCCACGGCCCGGCCGGAAGACGAACAGGCCGGACGGTCGGCGTGTGAGCCTATTGGCGCAGCCGGGATGTCCACCCGATCACGTGGAGCAGTCGCATACGGCGGCTCCCGATCATCAGGCGTATCGACGTACTAGCGCCAGAAAATGGCTGCCGTCGGCGCGAACCGCAGCCCCTGGGCGTGGCCTGCAAGGGCTGCCGACTCCCGTACTGCGGGGTCGAGCAAATCCGGGCCGATTGCCGATGCCGCAGCATCGTCCGGAAGGACCACCGTGACTCGCGCGCCCAGCTCGCGCAGCGCAGCGATTTGGTCGTTGAGGTCGGTGTTGCCCGGAACCGGCATTACCTGGAGCACGAGGATACGGTCGCATCCGGCGGCCAGGTCCGCGTTCTCCGACGTGCGCGTGCCGCCGTCGATGTAGCGGCGCCCGTCGATCGTGACCGGCGGAAAAGCACCTGGCACCGCGCAGCTCGCCGCCACGGCGTCCACGAGATCGACGCCCGACGCCGGGCCGAACACCCGCTCCGCACCGGTTTCCGCGTTCACGGCCACGATTTTCAGCTCTGACCGCGGCCAACTACGCGAGGGCAGTCGGGCCTCGATCACCGCGCGCCGCTCAGCCTCCGTGACGGTCGGTGCCGCCAACGCTATAGCGCCGATCCGGCGTCGCACGTCGAGGGCGTCCGTGGCGCCGTCGTGGGCATCGAGAACCAGCATCAGCAGCTCCTCAGCGTCGAGGGCAGGCAACAGCTCGGGAGCTTGAAGGGCTGGATCGACCTGACGGTTCAGCAATTCCCTGAGCGAGGTTCCGCTGGTGATCTGAGCGGCCACTGTCGCGCCTGCGGACGTGCCGACGACCACGTCCGCTTCCAGGATGTCGACGCCTCCTTCGAGGAGTCCGGTCAGGAGACCTGTCTGCCATGCGACTCCCGCCACTCCGCCGCCGCCGAGTACCAGCCCACGTCGAGTCATCTGACGATGATATGCGTGGGTCGCTGGAGCGGGAGCCGATGACCACAC
This sequence comes from Streptomyces sp. NPDC127119, assembly GCF_042677425.1. Taxonomy (NCBI): domain Bacteria; kingdom Bacillati; phylum Actinomycetota; class Actinomycetes; order Kitasatosporales; family Streptomycetaceae; genus Streptomyces; species Streptomyces sp. NPDC127119. The sequence continues at coordinate 59,476 of NZ_JBHXTO010000008.1, forward strand.
CAGGCACCCATCACACCTCGAACAGGCCGTAGCCCCGTCTCGGTCTATATCGGTACGGCTGTGTCTCTCAGTTGAGCCGTTTTCCCACCTGAAGCTTCCCGTGATGTTAGAAACTCGATTGATCGGAACGATCACGGCGTACTGTGAGCGGGTTGCGAGCCCTTACTCGCTCCCGTCGGACAGAACACACGTGTATCCCTCTGAGCGTCCCCGCCCTGTGCTCTCCGCAACGGCGCCGACCGCAACCAACTGGAAGACGAAGACAATCCGTCATTTCAGACCAGAGGGAGAACGGAAATCGACCGCGTCTGAACACAGTGCTTCCCATCCGCCCACACGCACGGGGCGGCGCCCGCTACCGATGGGCATGCCCGTCCGTATCTGGACAGGCCGTCCTCGGCCCGCCCGCAGGTGCCCGGAACCGTACAGATGATCAAGGTTGCGCTCTCAGTCACCCGACCACTGGCGAAGTTTGTAACGCGGTGCGCCAGTTGGCATTCCGGTTCCTGCACGCTCACTCCTGGCTTGGCCCGTCAGGGGCCGGTCTGGGGTGGGGGTGCAGGCGGAGCCAGTGCTGTAGTTCGCGGTGGCGGTACTGGTAGGCGGGTCCGCTGTAGCGCATGAGTCCTGCGGAGACGGCCCAGTCAAGGAAGAGGCCGAGTTGGAGCGGCAGGCGGCGGCGCGAGCGGAGCAGGAACACCGCATACCGGCGTGAAGTAGAAAAACCTCCCGCGAGTCCGGCCCTGCCGCCCACGACCCCTAACACGAGTCCCGTGAGCCAGGTCAGGAACCCGAACAGGACTCCAAGCGTGAGCGCGAACGTGAGCCCGGCCAAGAAGTCGACCCTGATGACATCCCGGGCTCCACAGCGCCTGCTCGGTTTCTGCGGTCCAGAGCCGAGCACAACCCAGCCCATGAACCCGACCATGATTCCAATGGTGAGTCCGGCTGTGAAGCCAGCCTTGATTCCGGCGGTGATCCCGACCGCGATCCCGCCCATGAGTCCGACCGCGATGTTGCGGCGTGGCGGAAAGGTTGTGAACAGGTCGTTCAGACCCATGGGAGTGGGGGCTTGGAGGGCAACAGTCATTCCGAGTACGACGGCGAGCGCAACGATCGCAGCTGCGAGCTGCCCTAATGGCTCTGGGGTGGGGATGCGGGTGAAAGGGAGCGTGGTGAGGACGGTGAGGGTGGTGATGAGGGTGTCAGTGGCGCGGACGCGGGTGGGTCCGGCGAGGGGCCACAGTTCGTGCAGGACGAGGTCGGTGGCCTCCGCACGCGCGGGGGCTGCGGGTTGGAGGGTGCCGGTGGGATCGAGGCGGGTGGTGAGGTGGTGGAGCCACCGGTGGGTGTCCTCGGCGGTGTGGCCGCGGGGGTTGGGGGTGGTGCGGGTGGCGGCGGGGATGAAGCGGGCCATGAGGTGCTCGTCGAGGGCGTCGGCGTTCGGGAGGGCGAGAAGTTCAGCGGGGTTGCCGTCGTCGTGGTAGGCGGTGGCGGTCAGGCACAGCCGCCACAGAGTGGAGAGCACGGCTGAGTGAACTCCGGCGGGATGGGTGGCCAGGCGGCCAGGTAGGTGTAGGCGTCGCTGGTAGCGACGGGGGCGATGGCGATGCGGGCGGTGTCCAGGAGTGTGGTGCCGGGGGCGAGTGTGTCGTAGTGGCGGGTGCGGCAGGTCAGGATGAGCGGTCCGGCGTCCCGCCCCTGCTGGTACAGGTTGAGGGCCTGGACGACGGCGGCGGCGCGGGGCGCGGCGGGGTCGGGGGAGCCGTCGGCGAGCAGGGGGTCCATCTCATCCAGGCCGTCCAGGACCGGCAGCACCAGGTGGTGGCGGATCAGGTCGGCGGCCAGGTCCGCGGGCCAGTCGTAGGCGTCGACCAGCCGCTGCTGGAGATGGTTGGGCAGGGACTGACGGTCGGTGTCCCAGTGGGAGAGGGCAACTCGGACCGGGACCGGATCGTCGTCGGTGCGGCTGTCGATGAGGGCCAGCAGGAGTTCCAGAGCCAGGACGGTCTTGCCGGCGCCTGGAGCGCCGGTGATGACCAGCCGTGAGGGGCGGGTGGCGCGGTAGTAGGTGACGATGTAGGGCACGATCGCTGGGCCCGGGCCGTCGGCCGACAGACGTCCGGCAGGCGGGGCCGCCGCCGGCCGGACCGCGGCCGGGTGCAGCATGTAGGTGGTCGGCGATGACGGCAGCATCCTTGGCATCGGTCTTGCTCTCGCCGCGGTTGCTCTCGCTCGCACGGTTGACGGCCCGGCCGGAGATGTAGTGCACCCTCTGGTCGTGGGTGAGCAGGATCGTAATGGTCAGGGCGGCTTCGCCATCGGCCAGGTCGATGTCCCAGGTCACCTCGCCGCCCAAGGCCAGGACGTTGGCCAGGAGTTCGAGCGGCACGGGTTCGTCGTTGGCCACGCGCCGCGACAGCAGTCGACGGCCGCTCTCGTCAATCGCGATGCAGTTGTAATGGTTCTTGCCCGCGTTGATGTCGGCCCAGGTCACGGTCACGTGGCGCCTCCGTGCGGTGTGCTGAGGGTGCCTGCACGGACGACCTTGCTGTCAACTCCCCGCAGGGCGATCATTCGCAATTCCTAATCGGCAGCCGAGTCGTCGCGGGGCGCCGAGCGGTCAGTCGGTAAAGCCACCAACGGCAGAGCGCTTCCGACCGCACTCGGCGCCTCTGGGCGGGACAACCATACGAAGGGCTGACCGCGTCCCGCAGAACAACGTAGGGAGCGCTTCAGTCGGCGCGTGAGTACTTCATTGGCGGGCTGGACTTTCGGCATCGATTGCGACTGCGAGTTGGTCGGCGTACTCGGTCAGGGCTGCACGACGGAGGATGAAGCACCGCGAGGCGCCAGGAGCACCACGAGCCGGATCGGAACCGGTGACCGGTTTCGCGGGGATCGAAATCCTCAGCGCATGACGATGTGATGTAGGTCACATAGGGTGTTAAAACCTGTGCGCAGTATCGGGCGTCTGGTTGATGTGGGATCACGCAGGAGAGCACTGGAGGAGTTGGATGAGGAGCGCCTCGTCCAGCTGGTGGCCAGAGGTGACCGCGGGGCGTTCGACGAGTTGTATCGGCGCACGTCGCCGTGGCTGGCGGTGCGGTTGCGCCGCCGGTGCGCGGACGAGCAGATCGTCGCTGAGGTAATGCAGGAGGCCTATCTCGCGGTGTGGCGCGCGGCTGGTGCGTTCGCCGGGAGCGCTGTCGGCGGGACGGCTGTCGGGTGGCTGTGGACGATCGCGGCGCGCCGCCTCGTCGACGCGTTCCGGCGCCGCGCCCACCATGCCAAGCCGCCGGTCGCCGCTGAGCGGGCGGTGGTGCCTGCGGCGGAGGACGAGGCGTTGGCCGGGACCGTAGGCGGGGATGTCGGTGATGCCCTGCGGCAACTGGCGCCGGAACTTCGAGAGGTCCTGCAGGCCATGGTGCTGGACGGGTTCTCCGTGCGGGAGACCGCCATGTTGCTCAGATTACCCGAAGGCACGGTCAAGACCCGCGCCCGCCGGGCCCGGATCATGATGCGGAAGGCGCTGGCATGAGCGGAGAACACGCGTCGATGCGGCTGCTCGACGACTACGTCCGTGGTGGCAGGGAGATGGACGCGGACGTGGTGTGGGCAGTGGAGGCACATCTGGAGACGTGCGCGATGTGCCGGAGTCGTCTGGCGGCGTCCGTGGCCGCCGAGGTGCCTGGCCTTGCCACGCTCCTCGGCACCGTCCGGGCCAGTCTGGAACTCCAGATGGTGGCAGCCGTGAGGACACCCTCGTGGCGACGCCGCCCGCAGTGGCTGTCGGCCTGGCTGACGCCGGCTATGGCCCCGTGGCTGGCCATGACTGTCGTCGTCACCTTGATGGCGATGCTGCTGGACTCGCTTGCGCGGCCCGCGGTCTTCGGTGACATCTCTCCCGTGTTGGCGGTCGCGCCTGTGCTGCCGCTGGGCGGTGTCGCCGCATCGTGGTCGCGCGGCCTGGACCCGGCGCACGAACTGATGGCCTCGACCGCCCGAGCCGGCCTGCCTCTGCTCCTCAGACGCACCACGGCGGTTCTCCTGGTGGTCCTGCCCGGGCTCCTGGTGGGGGGCTGGCTGACCGGAACGATGACGGCTGCGGAGTGGCTGCTGCCCTCCCTTGCCTTCACCTCCACGGCCCTGGCGCTGGGCAGCGTGGTCGGCGTGCCCCGCGCCGCCAGCGGGCTGGCGGTCGCATGGGGCGTCGTCGTTGTGGCACCCGCATGGGTTACCGGTCACGTCCCGCTTGCCCTGCAAATTCTCCTCCAGCCCGACCAACTGCCCGTGTGGGGGTTGCTCTTCGCGCTCGGCATCGGCGCCGTGATCACCCGCCGAAGCGCGTACTCAGCGCCATGAACCATCGTCGACCCTCGGAAGGGACCACCGCATGACGCCCACCACGAGCGAGGCCAACACCGCGCCGAAAACCTATGCATGGGAGATCCGGGCCAGCAGCCTGAGAGTACGCGTCGGACGCAAGAAGATGGCCGTCGACAAACTCGACCTCTCCCTGGGCATCGGTACCCACGGCCTCCTGGGGCCCAACGGAGCGGGAAAGACCACCCTGATCCGGACGCTGGCCACCGTGCTGCGCCCCACCGAGGGCGAACTGGAGATGCTCGGCACCCGCGTGGGCGCGATGGTCGACCACCGGGCTCTGCGCCGCCAGATCGGCTACCTGCCGCAGGATTTCGGCTACTACAAGCGCTTCACGGTGCGTGAGTTCGTCGAGTACATGGCCTGGTTGAAGGAGGTTCCAAAGGCGGCCGTCCCCGAGGCCGTCCAGCGGGCCGTGGACCGGGTGGGACTGGCGGACCGCGCCGACCATCGGATGAAGACCCTGTCCGGCGGCATGGTCCGGCGGGCCGGCATCGCCCAGGCCATCGTCAACGATCCCGCGATGCTGCTGTTGGACGAGCCGACAGTCGGCCTGGACCCGGCGCAGCGGTTGCGCTTCCGCGAACTGTTACAGGAACTGGGCCGCGACACCTGTGTGGTCGTCTCCACCCATCTGGTCGAGGACGTCGCGGCCGCCTGCTCCGATGTGGTGCTCTTCGCCGAAGGCCGCCTCGTCTTCCAGGGCACGCCGGACGACCTGGCCGCGGCAGGCGGCGCCGAATACCCGGGCGACAGCCCCCTGGAGCGCGGCTACTCGGCGCTGCTCCAAGACTCCGAGCAGCCGGGAGGCACATGGTGAACGGACCTGTCCTGCGCATCGAGCTGAAGCGTTCCATCGCCCCATGGCCCGGCTTCGTCGTCCTGACAGGCAGCCTGGCGGTCCTCCTGCTGATCGACGGCATCTGGTGGCAGGGCGAGGCAGGATGGACGGCCCAGTGGACCTCCATGGCTCTGTGGACTCGAAGCCTGCTGAGCTTTTGGTGGCCACTCGTGGTGGGTCTGGGGGCGGTGTACGGGCTGCGGGACTCCCGCTCGCGGATGACCGAACTGCTGACGACCATGCCGCTGCCGGCCTGGCGTCGTGCAGCGCTGCCGGCCGGCACGGCGGCACTCGTGCTGGCGTCCGGCTTCGGCCTCCTGGTCCTCGTGGGCGCAGTCCAGGTGGCACTCGGCGCCACCTCCTACATGAGCCTCGGCTGGCTGCCGATCTCTCTGGTGGCGGCGCTGTCCCTCATCGCGGGAGCCGTGTTCGGCATGGGCTTCGCGCGGACCGTCCCTTCTGTGCTCACCCCGCCGGCCCTGACGATATTCCTCTTGCTGACAGCCCTCCTCCTGCGGCAGAACAATGACGGGGCACTGCCGTCGAGCGACGCACCGAACCGGCTCGCCCTGCTGTTCCCGGTGACCGCGGAGCCGCGGGAGATGCTGTTGACCCTGTCCCGTTCCGTGCACCTCGGTCAGACGCTGTGGCTGCTTGGCCTGCTCGCTACCGGTTTCGCGCTGCTGTCGGCCACGACCCGCCGCTTCCGACTGCTGGCGGTGGCCCCCGTCCTGGTCGGCGCGTGCCTGGCCCTGCTGATCCTCCCTACCACTCCGCGCGGCACCTACGTCATCGACAAGACCGCCGCCGCCCTGGTCTGCGAGGGGCGGGTGTGCGTTACGCAGGCGAACCGCTCACATCTGCCCGATCTCGCGCGGCGCGGCAAGGACGCGCTGCGCGTGCTGCGCGACGCCCTGGGCGACAAGGCGCCGAACTCGGTACGGGAGGACACCAAGCTGCGCCGGCTCGGCGACGAACGCCACCTCTCCGGCGACGCGGTGCTGGTTGACTTCGACGACCCGCTGATCGCCCATGCGACGGGAGCGGAACTGACCCGCCTCCTGGTCGCCCAGGGCCTGGCACCGAATTGCGCACCGCGCACTCCTTGGGAGGGCGGAGGTGCGGTCGACATCCCTGTACAGAGCATCGCCGCGAGCTGGGCCCTGGGCGATCGCCAGTTCAAACCGCTGCATGCGCCGGACTCTTACTGGTACTCGCTGAGTACCGCCGACGTCGCCTGGCAGAGACTGATGGCGCTGTCACCGCCCGAGCAACGCTTGCGGATAGCCGAGGTGCACGCCGCCGCCCTCTCCTGCACGGGGTACAACGGGCTTTCGGTGCTGAATGGGAAGGCGTCGCCATGAGGTGGCTGATCCTGTACGCCCGTTCACGACAGGTGCCCACCTCGGCCGCGGCGGTCGCGCTCGTCGCGCTGACAGCATGGGCCTTCCACCAGGACGGCACGGGCCCGATGAACCTGGGGATCGCGGTCCTGATCCTGACCGCGAACGTGGCGGCCGCTTCCGTCGGGCTCGGTGGGCGAGACATCTCACTGGATCGGACGGCCGCAATTCGGTGGATCCCCCGCAGGGCCGCGCACGTGCTGGTGGCCGGCGCGGTCGCCGGGACGGCGCTGCTGGCAGTCCAGGGGGCGGGAGCCAAGTTCGCCCCGGCCGCGCTCATCCTCCGGGACAGCGCGGGCCTGGTCGGCCTGGCCGCGCTCGGGGCGGTGTTGTGCGGGGCACAGTTCGCATGGACCCTGCCGGTCGGTTGGCTCGCGTTCACCCTCCTCGTTCCGATTCCACCAGGTATCGCGGGAGAGGTGAGCGGCTGGATGATCATTACCCCCGCCACGACGGCGTCCGCCACCACCGCATGGGCCCTGCTGGCGACCGGCACCGTGCTGTACGCCGCAGCAGGACCGAGACGGTAACGGACACGCTCCGCGCTGAGCGCTTCCGTCGGTGAAGCTCGCCGACGGAAGCGCTCCCTACGTTGTTCTGCGGGACGCGGCCAGCCCTTCGTATGGTTGTCCCGCCCAGGGGCGCCGAGTGTGGTTGGAAACGCTCTGCCGTTGGTGGCTTTGACTGACTGGCCGCTCGGCGCCCCGCGACGACTCGGCTGCCGATTAGGAATTGCGAATGATCGCTCTGTAGGGAGTTGACAGCGAGGCCGTCCGTGGGAGGCACCCTCAGCACACCGCACGGAGGCACCACATGACCGCGATCTGGGCCGGCATCGACGCGGGCAAGACCCACCACTACTGCGTCGCGATTGACGAGAGCGGCCGTCGACTGCTGTCGCGGCGCGTGGCCAACGACGAACCCGTACTGCTCGAACTCCTGGCCGACGTCCTGGCCTTGGGTGGCGAGGTGACCTGGGGCATCGACCTGGCCGATGGCGGAGCCGCCCTGGCCAGCACGATCCTGCTCACCCACGACCAGAGGGTGCACTACATCTCCGGCCGGGCCATCAGCCGTGCGAGCGAGAGCTACCGCGGCGAGGGCAAGACCGATGCCAAGGATGCTGCCGTCATCGCCGACCAGGTCCGCGTCCGGCGCGATCTGCACCCCTTACGGCCCGGCGACGAGACCGTCACCGATCTCAAGATTCTCACCGGCCGCCGGATCGACCTGGTCGCCGACCGCACCCGCACCGTGAACCGCCTTCGCGCCCAGCTGACCGGCGTCTTCCCGGGCCTGGAGCGGGCACTGGATCTGACCAACACCGGGCCGCTCACTCTGGTGAGCGGCTACCAGACGCCCGCGGCCATCCGCCGGATCGGCCGCAAGCGGCTGGAGAACTGGCTCCGCAACCGCCGCGTGCTCCGGGCCGACCAGCTCGCCGAGACTGCGGTCCAGGCCGCGGAGCGTCAGCGCACGAGTCTGCCCGGCGAGAGGCTGGCCGCACAGCTGGTGCACGCACTGGCAAAGGAGGTGACGGCCCTCAACCGGCAGGTCGCCGATATCGACAAGCACATCGAGGCCCGGTTTCGCGAGCACTCAGCCTTCGACGTGATCAACAGCTTGCCCGGCATGGGACCCATCCTGGGCGCTGAATTCCTGGCCGCCACCGGCGGCGACATGGCCGTCTTCGGCACCGCCGACCGCCTCGCCAGCTTCGGAGGCGTCGCACCAGTGCCGCGCGACTCCGGGAAGATCAGTGGCAACCTACGGCGCCCCAAACGATACAACCGGCGGCTCCAACGGGTCTTCTATGCCTCGGCGTTGTTCAGCATCCGGCACTGCGAGGAATCCCGCCGGTTCTACGAACGCAAACGTGCCGAGGGCAAGCTCCACATCCAAGCCGTCCTCGCCCTCGCCCGCCGCCGCGTCAACGTCCTCTGGGCTCTCCTACGCGATGGACGATGTTACGAACTCACACCTCCCGCCGCTCTCGAGGCTTGACAGACGGCATTAGGAATCAGTCACAGGTGGCTGGGCAGGGCCGTCTTCTGTTGACCGCCAGTACGACAACTATTCGCGGGTAGGGCGGGTGCTGGGCGCTCGCCGCCCAGCAGCCGAGTCCTGCAGGGCGACGGCGGCGGCGCCGATGACGGCGGCGCTCGCGAGCTCGGCCGCGGGCGGGCAGGGGCCTGCTCCGCCAGGCCAGGAGAGGCCGCTGGCTGCCCTCCGTGATTTTCTACGGTCGTGTAGAAAAGGCGGGTGATTGGGTGTCAACCTGGCGGCCAGCGGGGGAGGATGCCTCGACGACCGTTGATCAACTTGGAGAGTCCGCACCGTGTCACGCCTGGCCTGTATCCCCGTCCTTGCCGTCCTTCTCACCGTCACCGGCTGTGCCGGTCTGCCGAATGTGGAGACCTCCGATGGCCGACCCGCCGTCACGACCGCGCCCGAGGCTGCTGGTTCGGGCTCTGCCGCCGTGGACGGGGTTGGCGGTGCGGACGGTGGTCTCGCGCTGGTGCAGGCGGTGGAGCAGCTCACCGTGAAGCCGGAGGCGCGCGTTGCGTACAGCCGGTCCGCTTTCAGGCACTGGAATGCGGGGCTGGTCGAGGGCGACGGCTGCGACACCCGGGCCGAACTCCTGATCGCCGAGGCCGTCGAGAAGCCGACCCTGGGCGACGGCTGCAAGTTGACCGGCGGCCAGTGGCTGTCCTACTACGACGAGGTCACCGTCACCAGCGCCCCGGGCCTGGACGTGGACCACATGGTGCCTCTGGAGGAAGCATGGTCCTCCGGCGCCCACGCGTGGACGGCCGAGCGTCGCGAAGCGTACGCCAACGACCTCGACGCACCCCGCTCGCTGGTCGCGGTCACCGCGAAGACCAACCGCTCCAAGGGCAAGCGGGACATCGCCGAGTGGCTGCCCCCGGCCACATCCGCCCTGTGCACCTACCTCGAAGACTGGACCGCCACCAAACTCCGCTGGAACCTCACCATCGACCAGACCGAGCACGACGCACTCGCCGCCCGTGCGAACAACTGCCCCGACTCCACGATCACCTACAAGCCCGCACCCTGAAACCGGCGCATCCCCCGCCCCGGCCAACGCCGTTCGCGTTGATCACTTCGGTGTGCTCAGGCCGGTGCGGCTGGCGCAGTTGCTGTCACCTGGGTGGCCGAGAAGGAGCGGGCGCTGGTGTCGGTCAGGAGGAGATCGCGGCTCTGTCCGACCACGCACGGTTGCCGGGTTCGAAGCCGCACCTGACGCCGGCGCTGAAATAAGCACAGTTCCCGGTGGCCGCCAGGACCGCGGCGGCGCGAAGCGCCCACTGCAGTGGACCAGGCGCGTCTGTGCTCTTCACCGGTGCTGCCTATCGCCGCACCCCGGCGAGCCGGTGAAAGCGATCCGACTGGCGACTACCCCTTGCGGTGATCTCGGATCCGGAAGCCCGAGCTGCAAGTCGGCAGATACGCTCCGCTCCCGAACGGCCTTGGCCTGGGTGAGGAGCGCGGCGATCGCTTTGAGTAAGGCAAGATGGTCTGCTGGTCGCGGGCGATCGTGAGGCCCGGTCATGCGACCAGGCGCAGCCAGGCTGCCGCGAGTGCGGCGTGACCGGCCGGCGTCGGGTGTACGCCGTCCGCAGCCCAGTACTCCGGCCCGGTCGTCGCAGAGAGTTCGGTGAACATGTCGTCGGCGTCCAGTAGATGTGCACCGTACGTGCGGGCGAGCCTGCGCACGGCCTGGATCTTCGGGTCCAGGTCGATGCGCCATTGCTTTCGCTCTTTCTCGCCAATGAGTGCATATCCGGCCCCGGCTTCGACGACGCCGCGGATCGGCAGGAGGAACGGTTCGATGAGGATCAGCTGCGTACCTGCCTCGGCGAGGGGAGCGAGCAGCCGGTCATAACCTGCTTCGAACTCCGCCACGGGAATCACATACCCCTTCGGGTCCAGGGTGTGCCAGCCCATGTCGTTGACCCCGACGAGGATCGACACCACGTCCGGGCGGGCGTCGAGTACGTCCGTCTGCCAGCGGGCTTCCAGGTCCATCACCTTGTGGCCGCCAATTCCGGTGTTCAGCCAGGTCACGGGACGGTCCGGGTGCCGGAGCCCCCACTCACCCGCGACCCGCAGCGGATAGCCGAACCCGAGGCCGTCCTCGCTCGGCAGCCGTTGGCAGTCTGTGATCGAATCCCCGGTGAACATCACGGTGCTTCCCGGTCGGATAGTGATCGTCATATGCGCTCCTTGGGCTCGGGTGAGGAGAGGACGGCGGAAGCCCGTAGTCGGATGGGGCCTCCGCAGTAAGACCTCTCGGAGGGTGTCGGGCCCCACCGACATCGGACCGACAGCGCCGATAGACCGCCGACAACACGACTCCGACGACCGATCACCTCTGGTAAAAAGCACCGATCAGCCAGGAGACCGTGCCTTGCAGGTCGCAAACCCAGGGACCGTCTCGTCTGAATTCCTGCAACGAGCAAATTCGAAGCAGATTTCTGCAAACAGGCACTGACGGCGTTCGCGCGCCGTCGCGGACCACCCTGCGAGTTCCTCGATCAGACCTCAGGCCTGGCACGCCAACTTCACGGGTCCGGCCTCGTTGCCATGCGTTCTGAGACAGGTCTTTCGCTCTGCCAGAGTGACAAGAGGTCGCTGTCGCGCCGTTACAAGGTCCTACGGCATCATCGGCACGAACGCCTGACGGTTCCACCAGCTCGTGCCGGGGTGCATGCGACACAGAGTTACTGATCTAGGGGCATGGCACGGCTACAGCTTGTCCTACGGTTCTGATATGGGCCCACGCGCGCAGAGAGCGTGGGGCGGGCCATGACGGGAAGTCGGAGGCGACGGCCGCGTAAGCACCGGCCAACCGGGTCGGTACACCGCGGGATGTCGCTCGCGCGATCGTCTTCCTCGCGCCACCACGTGACCCTCAAGAACGGATTCGCATGATCATCCTTGGGCTGATTCTCCTTCTCATAGGCGTGCTGGTGGGCGTACCGCTGCTCACCACGGTTGGCGGCGTGCTTATCGTGGCCGGCGCGGTCCTGTGGATCCTTGGAGCGAGCGGACGCAAAATCGCAGGGCGCAAGCACTTTTTCTAGACGAAGCGACACATGGCACGGACGCACGTGTACACCAGGACGGGGCTGTACGGAGAGCAATTCTCCGTACAGCCCCGTCCTGGTGTGGCGTGTGTACATCCCGGGCGGTGGCCGTCTTCCTGGGAGGCGCGGTCGGCCCGTTGTTCATCCCGCGGGGGAGGCCGAGGTCCGCATCACGTGGAAACGGCGGCGTGTGGAGCGGCTGACCGGGATCGTCGCCACGCAGGTCAGCAGGTTCGTCTCCTTGCCTGACGGGGGCGAGATCTTCGGTGCGATGCCGGCCAGTGTGCGCCGTGCCGAGTGCGCGGTGGACATGATGACGGGCCGCACGGTCCGGCACCCGCTGGCGCATTTTGAGGTCTCGTGGGCAGTACTTACAGAAAGCGGCGGATCGGCACGACGGCCGCTTCTCTTGCCCTTTGCGCGAGGTCACGGCGCTTCCACCTGCCGTGCTCGATCAGTACGCTCTTTTCCCGGTCCTCGTCGAAGTGGCTGTCGAGGGTGGCGGTGAAGTCCTGGTCGAGGACGGCGAGCATGACTTCCTCGTCGTGGTCGAGCGAGCGACGGTTGAAGTTGGTGGAACCCACCAGTGAGGCGATCTTGTCGATCGTGATGGTTTTGGCGTGCATCATCGTCGGCTGGTACTGGTAGATCTTCACGCCGCAGCCGGTCAGGTCCTCGTAGTAGCGCTGGCCCGCCAGTTGGCAGACCCGCTTGTCGGTGTGCGGTCCGGGCAGCAGGATCTCCACCTCCACGCCGCGCCGGGCGGCGGTGCACAGCAGCTCGATGAAGTACGCGTCGGGTGAGAAGTATGCGGTGGTCAGCCGGAAGCGTTCCTCGGCCGATTCCAGCATGACGCGGATCAGGGTCTGCATGTCCTGCCAGCCGAAGCTGGCGGAGCCTCGCACCACCTGGACGATGGAGTTGCCCTGCGGGTGGTGTTCGATGAACCGGTCGCGGTGGTCGAACAGCTCCTCGTGGCACTCGGCCCAGTTCTGGGCGAATGCGGCGGCTAGGCCGTCGACGGCAGGCCCGGTGACCTGGACGTGCGTGTCGCGCCACTCGTTTTCGTTACGGGCGTCGCCGCACCACTCCTCGGCGATCCCGACGCCGCCCGTGAACGCGGTCTTCTCGTCTACGACGAGGACCTTGCGGTGGCAGCGGTGGTTCTGTTTGAGCGGTGAGAGGTAGAGCGGCTTGCGGAACCAGGTCACCGTCACCCCGGCCTCGTCCATCAGGTCCAGCTGGCCCTTTTCAATGAGCCGGCTGCCGAACCCGTCGAGCATGAGCCGTACCCGGACTCCGGCGTGGGCGCGTTCGGCCAGCGCTTCGGCGAACTGGCGCGCGATGTCACCGCGCCAGTAGACGAAGGTCATGAGGTCCACGGTGTGTTCGGCGCCCTTGATGGAGTCCAGCATCGCACCGAAGATCGCGTCGCCGTTGCGGAGCGGGACGAGGGCATTTCCTTCGGTGCCGGCGATGCCGATCAGCCGTTCCAGACGACGCCGTATCCGAGCGATGCGCTCCTCGGCCGATGCTCTGGACTGCGCATCTGGGAGGTTGTCCGTCAGCTGCGGGGGATTCTGCGTACTCGTCATGGCCGCACCTGGCCGGCGCAAGAATCGGGAACGGGGGCGGCGCCGGCCCGGACCGGCGCGGACTGGCACAGCGGGCCGACTGTACTGAGCGGGCCTGACAGACGGCTGCCCTGTGCGGGCATGAGCATGCCCGCACAGGGCAGCCGGTAAAGGCACCTCGACCCAAGGAGCTCTTCATGATGATCATCGGCATTGTCGCCGTCTGTATTGTTCTGGCTGTTCTTGCTTTCTTCGTACCCCGCCTCTCCCGGCATCCCGAACGCGGCACCCAGCGCACCCTGGGAGCCGGATCACGCGCCGGCGGCAAGGCCCCCGGCATCCTGGGACGGATCTTCAGCAAGCCCTTCCGCAGCAGCTCCAAGGCAGTTGGCCGCAGCGGATCGGCAGGACGCCGCGCCCGAGACCGTATGCCCTTCTGAGACTCGGGGGATGGAGCCCTACCCGACACGAGAAGCAGTCACAGGGCCTCGGCACTCGGGATCCCCCCAATAAGGACAGCGGACTTCTTCGCCCCGCTCCGCCGGCCGGCCACGAGGACCGGTCATCTGCACCGCCGGCGTCGAGGCCATCAGACCTCTACTGGCTATCGGCTCCTACCCGACTACCCCTCGGGGGCGATGCTCTGGGCTGGAAACAGGGATCGCCTCGCGCACCGCCATTCCGGCACTGTCACGCGCGAATCACGCCGAGGGATCAAGGAGCGGGCGGTGCCCATCAACGTCCTGAGCGCCGAACAGCGCAGGCCCTTCAGTCACTTCACCGCCTGCACGCGATGCAATGGGTCGGCCTCGACATCGTCATCACCTGCTACTCCACCGTGTGACCAGGCTCTGAGCTGGCGACAGCCTGACGCTGTCGGGGAACTTGGAGTGGGGCCGGGTTTTCGGCGTCTGGGGGAGTGGAGGTCGTGTGCCGGGCAAGGTGATGGGTGGTGAGGAGATCGGCGTGGGCGTGGGAAGTTGTTGAATGAGTATGTTGCGATCCTGCGCATCGGGGGCGTTCTCTTGGTGACAGTTCCGGCCGGCCTGAACGACACGACGCTGGTCTTCCTCCAGGAGAAGCTGTCACAGCAGATCGTGAAGAAGGCTGCCCACGGCGTTGTCATCGACATCACAGCCGTAGACACCGTTGACACGTTCGTCGGCCGCAGACTCTCCCTGATTGCCTCAGTGACTGTCCTGCTCGGAGCCCGCCCGGTCCTGGTCGGCATACGCCCCGCCGTCGCTGTGACTTTGGTGCAGCTCGGTCTGGAACTGGACGACATCGCCAAGGCTCGCGATCTCGATGCCGGACTACGAATGCTGAGCGCCCGGGATGCGGCCTCGGCGGGCAGCGCGGGAAGCCAGGGATCCTGGACAAGAGGACCAGCTCTCCCTCTGTCGTAGCGCAACAGTGGCGACTGAGAAAGCGTTGGGACATCTGCCATGATCAGACGATACTGAAGCACACCGAGGTGGGTCGCGATCACGCGCAGCCGGCGTCTGACATCGGCCCACGCCGCACACCTGCCTCTTCAGCGCTTGCCTCTGTATCTCCGTCGGTCAGGCCCTGGCCCGGCTGCACGTCTATGCCTTCACCCACGACCGCCGTGGTGCGTGCCGGCCGCTCGCTTCATTCGGGCGGGTCAACTCGCGACCATCACCAGTGCGGCGACCACGGTGAGGGCTGCCACGGCCACGAGGATCATCCGGGCCCCTTCCATCCGCCCGGGCCGTTTGCTGTCCCGTGCAGCCGGACGGCCATCCCGGCTGCCACTGTCACCAGCGCCCAGGAGCTCACGGCAGCCGCCGCAGTCAGTATTGTCGTCGGCCAGCCAGTACGCATCCGTCAGTGAGGCGAAGACCACCGGCGCCATGTCCTGCTGGTCTTCTGTCCTCATACCGATCTCAACGACCGGCACCACCTTCGGCAATGCTCCGTCCCGCCATCGTGATCACGTCGTAACCAGGGCTACGGGCTCCCACACCGCAATCGGTGTGGGAGCCCGCGGCACGGATGGACCTGGCCGGGCGCATTCGTTTCCGGAACCGCCTCTGGCTCGCGTGCGCAGGAGGCCGGCAGCTGTGACACCGGCCGTCACCGCACCCTCGTCCTACAAGATCCACACCCTTCTGCCTGGTACAGACGACTGCTTGGAAGAACGTTCCAGGCGGCTTCTGCTCGTCGACGTATCAGGTGGTCCTGCGGTGGGCGTAGATGGCGCCTACGGCCGCATCCGGTCTGCACTCGGTACCGGAAAACACGGACAGGGACGGCCCTTGCAGGACGGGGGGCCGGTTCAGGGCCCCAGACCCCGCTCCTGACCCTCCCTCTCCCCTCCGGAGGGTCAGGAGCCGGGGAGGATCGCTGCGCAAATTTGCCGGCTCCTGCCTCAGCCGGCTGCGCACGGGGCGCCTCGTACCCGCCTGATCGCGGGTGCGGGGCGTCGTTCAGTCGCACGGGATCATCTACCGGCGCATGTCGTGGGGCAGCGAGGACCGTGCGCTGTTCTGGGCTGGGTCTGTTGGCCCGTGTGCGGGTGTTGTCGAGGAATGTGTTGAGCGTGGCCGGCTCGCTGTCCATGGGATCAGCGTGCTGGTGAGCCGGCCTATCCCGGCAGTGCTGCCGAGAGTTGGTGCCGGGGCGTGTGCAGGCCGGGGGTCTTGCACGGGTGAGGCCGGGTGGGGTGAGGGCCCAACGCCATGACGGGTGTTGGGCCCTCGGAGACTGCGCATCCGCTGTGAGGAAGCGGGTGCGTGCTACCTCGTCAACGACAGTGTCCTGCGGAGGACACGCTGTTCAACGGCTGAGGGGTGGGAAAGTGGGGTCGGCCCTTCTCCGACGGGCATGGGCCCACGCTGGATCTAACGGCCTTTTGCGGGCGGCGCGGCACCGACTTCGGCTCATGCGGTGGTTCAGTTCGGTGGTGTTCCGCTTCCCGGTCTCTGTGTACACGGCCATGGCGGATGTTCTCGCCGCAGTGGCAGGACAGCTTCTTCTCCCACGGGGTCGCAGCGTGGCGGTGTCCCGGAGGCTTGGTGCAGCCTCCGGGACGCCGTGGTGGTGCGGTCAGGCCGTGGCGGTGGGTTTCATGGCACTGGCCTGGTGGGTGTGGGGGTCAGCGGCGGTGGTGACCGCCGCCGCCGTGGCTGCGGCCCCAGGATTCGCGGTCGATGCGGTTGTTGTTGTCGTTGCGCAGGGTGGCGGTGTCGGAGCGGTTGTCCCACACGTATTGGCGGCGGTCCTGGTAGACGTGGCCGGCGCGGTCGCGGCCTTCGCCGGTGTGGACGCGGACGGACTCGTGGCCGCGCAGGCGGTAGTGGGTGAAGGTGTAGGTGTGGCCGTCCTCGTCGGACAGGGTCCAGCCGTCGAGGTTGACGGCGCGCCGTCCGTCGTTGGTGATCTCGACCCACTCGTTGTTCAGGGAGCGGTTGGAGCGGTCGTCGCGGCCGGGGGAGTCGTACTGCACGGCCGAGATCTCGACGTGGGAGCGGCGGGCCTGCTGGCGGTCGCCGTCGGCGGCGGTGGCGGGTAGGGCGGTGGCGCCGAGGGCCGCGCCGGCGGCGAGGACTGCGGCGGCGATACGGCGGGTGGTGCGTGAAGACACGGAAAGTCCCCCAACGGTGCGTGTCCTGACGGCCGGCCCTGACCGGCCACCGAGGACGGTGTGCGTTCCCGGCGGGTGCCGAGGACCCACAGCTTGGCCACACCGGGCCCGGCCGGGTAGGTGTCCCGCTTCGTGTTGCTGTATGCGGACATTTCCGTGACTGTCAGATGTAGTGGTCAACCAATTCAGTGGGAGAGCGAAGGCGGTTGGATGGCTGTCCCATCTATACCGGAAGATCGCCGTGGAAGCGGTTTCCGGCTACCCGCACGCCCCCTGGCATGCGCCCGCCGCGCCCCCGGCCGGAGCTGCGGCTCATCCGTAACAGGTCACAATCCCGGTATAACGCTCAGGTGTTCCCTCGCACACGAACGCGTTCGATCCCTGGCCGGGGCGGCAGGAGTCATCGAGCGCAGCGGTGAACCGGTCTCCTGTGCACCTGAGTGAGCGGGAGGAGCAGATCCTGACGCGTATCCGGCAGTCGATCGTCGACCGCGGTCAGGGCCCGACCGTGGCGGAGATCGGCGTGGCGGTCGGGCTGCGCAGCAAGGGCGCGGTCGCCTACCACCTGCGCAATCACGCGGTCGACAGGTTCTGAAGGGCGCCGTCGCGGTCGCCGGTGTCGAGTTGAGCGCGTCGCTGAGGTTGTCGGTGAGGGGCAGCGTGACCCCCGGCAGTCCATGCGCCCTGCGCCATCTGCTGCCGGATGCCCAGTTCCTGGCAGCACGTGACTGAGGTCGATCCTGTTTGTTTTGTAGATAGGATGTCACGCACAGTGACTGTCGCTACGCTGAACTGGAGTGGGATGGTGTCGGCCACGTGTGGTGCGAGGCCGTGAGAGCCGGGGAGCACGTCCATGAGCAGGGAGTCGCACATCGCACGTACTTTTATCGAATTGGCCGACACGCTGGTGGAGGACTTCGATGTCATCGATTTTCTGCAGCAGATGACGGTGCGCTGCAGCGAACTGCTGGACGTCACGGCTGCCGCGGTCTTCCTCGACCATCCCTGTACCTCCCGCATGTACAGCAGCGTTCAGGCCGACGTCTGCCTCACCGAGGCTGCGGCCAGGGTCCGCGCCCACGCCTACCGCACCGAACTGCCCCTGCTCACCACCGCCGACGAAGTGGCCCGCCGGCTGTACTTCCGGGATGGTCAAGACGGGACGGTTACTCCGTCCACAGGCAGGGGCTGATGACGATGACAGGTCAACAGCGGGTGCCGGACGTCCTCGTAGAGGCTGTGGACACTCTCACTGACCGCTTCGGCCTCGGGAATTGTCGGGGCTTTTACACCGGACCGGTCATGCGGGGCCCACGCCGTTCAGGGCAGCGGGTCGCTGTCGGGGTTCAGGTGCAGCCGGCGGGCGAGTATGTCGCGGGCGACGTCGAGGAGGGGGTGGCTGTGGCTGAAGGCGTAGCCGCGCAGTTGGATCAGGGCCTGGTCGGGGTGGATGCCGAGTTGGGCGGCGAGCATGCCGGTGGCCTGGTGGACTTCGGCGAAGTGCAGGCCGGGTTCGTCCAGCAGGGCGAGCTGGGCCTGGTCGGGGCGTGCGGCGGTGGTGATGATGATCTGGGCGAGGATGTTCACCAGGCCGAGGGCGTTAGTGAGCTGGTCGGGGTCCATGGGGCCGGGGCGGGTGCGGTGGCCGGTGAGCACGCCGAGTGCGATGACCCCGATGCGCAGCGGGAAGCAGAACACGGCGTGCACGTCGAGTGCTTCGATGGCGGCCGGCAGGCCCGGCCAGCGGTCGGCGGCGAGTTCGCCGATGTCGGGGAGCAGCAGCATGTTTGCGTGGCGGGCGGCGTCCAGGCTGGGGCCCTGGCCCTGGACCTGCTGCAGGTCCTCCAGCGCGGCGGTGCGTTCGCCGTGGGCCTGCACGAGTTCGGCCGGATGGTCGGTGGGTGACAGAAGCAGACCCAGTCCGTCCAGGCCCAGCATGTCGGTGCAGGCGGCCAGCGGCAGGGGTGCCATGCCGGGGCCGGTATGGGCGCTCAGGGCGCTCAGGTAGGCCCTCATCACCGGGTGGGTCGTCACTGCGGCCTCCGCGCGTGCGTACTGTCGGCCGCCCGGGAGGTGATCCTCCCATGACACCCCAGGAGTTCGCAGAGCTGTCGGTTCACCGGCCGCGCCTCTCGAAGAGGGCCGGATGGGCCGTGCCCTCCATGACCTGGCGGGCGAGCTCGGTGAGCCGCATGTGATGGCTGCGCGCGTAGCGGCGCAGGTGGGTGAAAGCCTGTTCGGCACCGGTGTTGAGGCGGTGCGCGAGATAGCCCTTGGCCTGCTCCACGATGACGCGGCTGTCCAGGGCGCTCTGCAGTTGTGTGTTCACCGTCATCCGCTCGCGCACCGCCCGCTGCTGCAGGACCCCGATGGTGGCTGTGTCGGCCAGCGCCTGCCCCAGACGCAGATGCGGGGCGTTCAAGGGACCGGGCCGGTCCAGGAAGAGATCCAAAGCCCCGATCACCTGGTCGTGCAGGCGCAAGGGACAGGTCGCGACCGAAGCGAAGCCCGCTTCCACGGCCCGTGGCGCGAACCGCGGCCAGCGCACCCGGGCCCCCGGTGCGGTCAGAGAAACATCGCTGATCTGCGCTTTACTGCGGAAGCAGTCCCAGCAGGGCCCCTCCTCCACTTCGATGCTGTGCATCTCCAGACGGCGGGTGCGCTCGTCGGTGGCCGCCACATCCACCAGCCAGCCGCCAGGGGCAGCCAGCAAAACCCCCGCCGCCGTCACGTCCAGCAGATGCACGCAGTGCTCGGCCAGCGTGTAGAGAAAACCGATGACGTCGAAATCCTGTACCAGAGTGTCGGCAAGGTCGACGAAAGCCACCGCCACCTGCTCCTCACGCGACAGTTCAGCCATGTCCCGCCCATCCTCCAAAAAAAGCTTCCCCGAAAACCTTCCCACAGGCCGCGAAGCTCTGCTCCCCACACTTTCCCGCGCCGCGCACGCCGCGGCCAGAACCCACGGCAAACCGACCCGCGGGCCCGGACAACGGGCTTCTGCCCGTGCCACACATGGCGCCGTACACACCAGACGATCCCCCCACTCGACGGAGTACGGACCACAAACAGCGGCTCAAGCACGGCGGAGGCAGGTCTGCGGGACCTGGCCGCCGGGCACGATGCGCCACAGGTTCCCGTCCTTTCCACACGCCTGATAGGCCGGTCCGCTCTGCGTCTGTGCGATCGCGGCGGCGCAGGAGCGGACGGCCTGGCCGCGGCTGAGGGGCTGGTGGGTGGGCGAGTTCGTGGCTATCCGTCCGTCGTACGGGCCGGGGCGGCGGACCGCGACGCGTTGCACCGCGCGCCACTTGGTCGTGCAGGGCGCGGCTGCGGGTGCGTGCGCGGGCGCGGGCGCGGACGCCGCGGCCGGCGTGGCGGACAGGGCGAGGCCGGAGAGGGGCGCGGTCACCGTGGCGGCCGTCGTCATCAATTGTTGGATCATGACTGCCTATGGCGTCCAGCCGGCAGCGGGTGACGAGCGCGGGCTGACTGTCACCCGGGGGTGTATCGCTCCGACGTCAGTGAGTGATCGCCCTTGGGCCAGCGAGTGGTCACTCTCGTGTCAGCGCGTGCATGTGCCACTCGCCTGTCGATGGCTCAGAGGCTGATACCTGAGAGTCGGAAGAGCTCGCTCGACGTCCCCGACGGTGAAGCAGGCCCGCCCGGTCGCGCCAGGCGACCGCGAGGTCGAGGAGGGGGGCTTGGCTGCCCCAGCGCTGTCGGCTGACGGCGAGGTCGGCGATGTCCATTCAACGGTGACCGTTAACGGCACATCCATGCTGAGATGGCGGTGAAACGGGAGGAGGCACTGCAGGATGAGAACCCGCAGTTTCGGGAAGTGCGTTCCCGTGCAGTGGTGGATCGGGCGATCAGCGTCGTGATCGTCTTGGGGTGGCTGGCACCGGATCAGGGTTGGAACATCCTCCGGAAAATCTCCCGGGAACACCGACATCAAACTGAGGCGCGTCGCGGAAAAGCTCGTCACAAAAGCCCGGGCTGGACAGTTCAACCCCAGCATCCACACGCGTGTGCAACAACAACTCGAACGCCTGCACTCCTCCGAGACGCGGAGAGGCATGTGCTTGTGACGTCCAAGTGGGTGCGGGCCCGGAGAAAACGGCGCATTGGTGTGCGGACAGGCTCATGCCCGCAGTGACACGCTGGTGGCGTCCGGCCGCCGCCGTGCGGGTGCGGTGACGGCCGGAGAGTGCGAGGGAGTCGAGGGTCCTTCTTCGGCTCACACCTCGCGCGAGGCGCCCTCCTGGCGGTGCGAGGCGCGGGAACTGCCTCGCCTGCGCGTGGAAGGGCTGAGGCTGGAGCCGCACAGTCGGCGATGCGGCTCCAGCCGACTTCGGAAACAGCCAGCCAGGCTTTGGGCCCCGGAGCATGCGATTCGGGGCAACAGCCCGGCCTCACCGGCTTCGAGCCTGGCTGTCGACGGTGCGCTGCCGCCCGCATGCCTCGCTTTGCGGCATTATCGCATGGTTGTAGCACGGACTGTGGATAGCCATAATTTTCGAACGCGGAGACCGTGGGCTGGCCGGAGTGGCCGTGCACCTAGTCGCCCCTGCCGTGGGCGGCGGTCTCATATCCCCAGACCTCGGATGCGTGCCCCTTCGCCTGACCCCCTTGCCGGCGGGGCGGTCACTGGCCGGGCGAAGCGGCATTCGGCCGGGGCATCATCCCCGGCCGGATGCCTTCACTGCGGTTCTCCTCCAGGACGGGTATGCACTGGATCGGAGCGGACACTCGGCGGTAAGCCGTGCGCTCTGCGCCGACGGAGCGCACGGTCCATGCCCCCCGCCGTCGGATTCTTTCCCTGTCCCTCGTATTCAGCGGCACAACGGGGTGCATCGCCCGTCAAGTCGGTTGCGTGGTAAGGGTTTTATTTGGTCCGGCCGCCGCCGCGTTGGCGCGGCGGCGGCCGGAGGCGCGAAGGCCGAGAGCCCCCGATCGGTCCTCGCGGTGCCCTCCTGGCGGTGCGAGGCGCGGGAGTTGCCTCGCCGGGTGCGCCAGGGGAGCGGAAGGGCTGGAGCCGCACGGTGAGTCGTGAGGCTCCAACCTGGATTTCATCAGCCAGCCGCCACATTCCGTAGTACAGGCGAGAGCGCAACGTCAGCTACACGGAGACTAGAAGCAAGCCCGGCCAGACGGAAGTCATCCGGCCATCAGCGAGGGAGCGGCCTGATGCCGGGCCCCGGCCGAAACCTCGACCTGGCAGGTCACGGCAGTGACCGGAGTGGCGTACGGAGGCTGACGTCCACTGCGGGCGGGTCGTGGGTGGAGATTCTCGGTTCATGCAAAGGGGCGTTTTTCGAACCATTGTGTGCGATCCCGGACTCTGCCCGCCTGCTAAGCCGTGCTCTCTGGTGATCCTGCAGCCGGTACCGGCTGCAGGATCACCAACTGCCTGCCTCGTGTCCCGTGACGGCGTCGGCGGTGCTGGCGTAGCGGGGGAATCGTGCGGTCGCGTCGTGGAGGGTCAAGAGCCGGTCGATGAAGGGCTGGTCGTAGATCAGGCGCAGTTGGTGTCCGGCTTGTTCGCAGTGTTTCTGTGCGGTGGTGAGTTCGCGGACCGTGGTGGTGTCCATGAAGGTGACCGGGCGCAGGTCGACGATGAGCCAGGCGTCCCGTGTGGCCCGGCTCCATCCGCGCAGGTTGAGGGTGAGGTCGGGGAGGCTGGCGATGTCGAGTTCTCCGTGCAGGCGCACGATGCGGCAGGCGCTTTCGGGGACGGGCCACGGTTTGCGGATCGGGTTCTTTTCTCCTTGTATGGTGCACCCCGGTCACGGACGGCACCCTGGATCAAGGGACCCGCGCATGTGATGTCGTGGCGGAGGCCGCCGCTTCGGGCGCGGCGGCCTCATGCCCTGCGCGGCGTAGCCCCCCCGGTGGCGCCGCGGTGCATTCCCCTCAGGCCACCGGAACCGTGTGGATCAGTCCGGCATTGAGCTGCCGCGGGGGACGCTCCCGGGCTTCAACGACATCCGTGGGAGCGGATGCGGGGCCCGGCGCTCGCGCTCCGCAGGCTCGCTCTGCTGCGGAAGAGAACCTCTTGACGACAGCGTCCTGTTGACGCGACGAGGTTTCAGTATGACGGTACGTCAATCCTGCACCGACCGTGCCGAATAGAACGAAAAAAGTAATCCATGCACGTGCTGCTCGCGATAGTTGCCCGGCCTGGACGACACCTTCGCATGCGGTGACACCCGACCTTCACAAGCGGGACAGCGTGTGTGCTGTGCCGCATCCGTGGATATGGCTGGCTCCCTGGTATTGCTCTGTCAGCCCGTCACCTCCTCGGCGAACGTTGTCCTCGGACAGTCCGCGTTTTCACGGTACAACCGCCGAACCGAAAGATCGATCACCGCGGGCTGCCCCCCCCATCGACCCGTCCGCGATGTGACGCACTCGGTCCGGCCGGGCTTCGCGACGGCTCCGCCCATCGACTTGTTGGTGTAGATCCGCTCCGCCCGGAATAGGCTCGCGCCGCGGAAGATCGCCAGCTTCGCCTCCTGAATCTCACCCTGTCCGTTCTCTCCCAGTTGTTCCGTGATCCTCCCCGCGACCGTTTCGATCTCCGCGCGCAGTGCCGAATCCGCGGGCAGCACGGCGCCTTAACGCCGCCGTTTAGCCTATGAGTTCGGCGCCGCCTTCGAGCGGCGGCTGCGCAGGTCTGCCCGGCCGCTGTGACTACTGCCACGACTGCTTGCCGTGGCACGCGGAGGTCGTGGTTTTCGACGCGGAGATCTACCTTCGGGAGTGGCACGCTGCTGGGTGTCCGCAGTTCCAGAGCCTCGTCCGGGGGTGACTGGCGATCCCATTGCGTAGGGTTAGAACTATTGCCGGTGAGTGACGGGAGTCTCCCGGGTCGTATGCTTCCGCACACGCGAACGCGCGGTCGGTGGCAGGCCCCGGGCCATGACCTCTATCTCATCGCAAGACCGTCCGAGGCGTGATCGTTGAGGACCTCATTGCAGCGTAATCAATCAGCCATTCGGCAGGCTCTGAGGGCCCTTGAGTCTTACCGGGTCCGGTCGAGGCGGCGCTGACAAGGGTGGGCCGGGTGCGTCGGCGTCGGTTCAGCGCAACAGCACGGCGTTCCCGAAGTGTTCGAGCGTCGCGACGGCAGCGGTCGCCGCGAGTGCGGTGAGGGCCGCCGCGCTGCCGGTCACGGTCCGGCGTCCGGAGCCCCACGTGGGCAGCAGCCCCGACGGTGCTGCCAGGGCTACGAGCACGACGACGAGACCGGACAGCGAGCCCCCGACCAGGACCGTGGCCCATACGTCGAAGGGATGCCGCCAGGAACCGAAACGCGCCGCCCACAGTACGGTGGCCGTGAGTACGGACGCTGCTGGAGCCGCGTACAGGGCGGGGACGAGGCCGTCCGAACCCCGGCAGACGACCAGTGCGACGGCGCAGACCGCCCCCGCGCACAGGGCGGTCAGTACGTCGAGCTGCCAGGTCGCGGTCCAGTCGCGCGGCATCGTAGTCGGCTGGTACCCCAGCCGGGTCACCGCCGAGGCGACGACGGCACCGGCGACGCCCAGCGCCGGGAGCCAGTGGCCATCCAGTGGCCGGGCCCGGCGGAGGGTCGCCCACAGGGCCGTCGAGGCGATCGCCGCCAACCCGGCGGCACGGGTGCCGCTCGATGCCGAGTAGGGGCCGGTGAGCAGTGCCGCGTACGGCACCGGCTCGGCGAGCGCCGCTTTCAGCATCGTGCAGAAGTCCATCGCCAGCCACAACGCACCGCCGAAGAGCAGTGCGTTGACGGTGACAACGGTCAACTGGTCCCGGAAGGCGATGTGTTCGGCACCGTGCCTGCTGCTCCACAGGCGGGCGAACGCGGTACCGAGCGAGGCTGCCCCCATGACGGCGAGCGGCAGCACGATCAGTAGGGGCCATCCGCGCATCGGTCCGCTCGCCGTGGTCCCTGTGCTCTGCAACCGGACCAGCAGCCCGGCCCCGGCACTCATGCCCAGGACGGGGAGGAGCCACCGTAGGGCCCCGCTGTTCGCGCCACCGCTGGCCTGGGTGTCACGCCACACCGCGACGCCCCAGCCGACGGCCAGGAACAGCCCGGCGGACAGGGCGCCGACCGGTGCCGAACTCCACGAGGTGCCGCTGAGGAGGAGGTTGCCGAGGCCGTCCATGGAGTCCAGGAGGACGGCCGCCAGCAGCCCGACCACAAGGGTGTCCAGGAGGCTGGGGCGCAGCAGCGTCAGCGGCGCGCGCAGTGCGGCGAGCCGGCGGTCGTGGGTGGGGTGGTTGGTGCGCGCCCGGTCGAGCCAGCCCCGTTTCCTGGTCGGCTGGGCGCTGCCGAGCAGGGACTCCCACAGCGTGACCGACTGCCCTCGTACGGCGGCCAGGTCCGCCTCGTGCTCCCGCGACCGCATGATCAGCTGAGCGACGAGTGCGGCGACCACCAGCAGGACCAAAGCCCTCGCGCCGTACTCGGCCCAGAACGGGTGGGACAGCATCCGCAGAGGGCTCGTCTGCGGCAGCCGCCAGCCCTGGACGGCGGCGACCAGGGGAGCGGCGAGCAGTACCGGCGGCAGGGCCCACCACAGGCCGCGGGTGAGCCAGACCAGAACGGTGTCACCCGCCGCGAGGTGTCCCACCTCATGGCGGACGATCGCCTCCGCCTCCGCCTCGGGCAGCATCCGGATGCTGCGCGGCAGGACGATGCGGGAGCGCCCGCCCCGGCCGATCACGAACGCCTCCCGGACGGGGGCGGCGCCCCAGACCAGTCGCGGCGGATGCCGTACCCCCATGTCGGCGGCGATGCGGTCGGTGAGTTCCTGCCAGCGCGCCGGTACGGCCCTCAGCGGACCCGCGTGGCGCAGCAGCCGGCGGGGCATGACCCACAGGCCGGCCAGCCCGAGCAGCAGTACCGCCGCCGAGCCCACCAGGGAGACCTCGGCCTCGCGGCGCTGCACCGGTCCCGTGCAGCGGGACACGTACAGCGCCCGGTCGAAGGCGGAGTCGGGGAACAGGGTGGCGCCCCTGTCCGAACACTTCAGCACGGCCGCGGCCCACGACTGGCCGAGCACCAGATTGTGGATCACCTGCCCCGCGAACGCGCCTGCGAGGGTCAGTGTGACGATCAGCAGTACATAGCGGGCGCCGGTGGGCGACAGGACCTCTCGCTGCCGGTCGTCACCGGCCGTCAACCGGCACCTCCGCCGCGCAGGACGGTGATGACGGCCCTGGCCACGGTGCCCGCCTGCTCGGCGTCTGCGCCGACGCTCCGGGCCCAGGCCGCCAGTGCGGCGAGGGCCACCTGCTCCTCGTCCGGGTCCAGGGCGGGCGCCGCCCCGCCGCGGCGGTCTTCCAGCAGGCGTGCGATCTTCGCCCGGACGGTCTGGCCGAGAGCGTCCACAGCCTGCCCCGCGAGGCGCTCGGCGACCACCTTCACCAGCCAGGCCGCCACCGGGAGCACGTACAGGAGAGCCGAGGTGACGCTCACTCCGGAACCGACGGCCGGAGTCAGCGCGGGTTTCACCACGCCCTGCGGATCCTCCCGGAACTCCTCGAACCAGTCCGCGTAGTCGGCGCGGCCGTCGGTGCCCAGCACTGCGAACACGGCACGTCCCAGGGATTCCACGGCCGCCCACCCGCCGGGCCCGGGAACCGGCACCGCCGATTCTGGAGCTGTGTGGGTTCCGCGTGACAGAAACATGACTCCCCCATGGATCACCTACCGCGGATCACCTGCCGCGGGAGAGTCACCGTAAGATCCGGAGGCCCGTTCTCGACTCGCATTTTCTTTGTTGTAGAAAATGCGATTATCCATGACTCTTTCGGGGCTGGATCGTGACGGCCTCCGCGATCCGCTGGGCCGCCTCGGCAGGGGCGGGCCGCGTGGTGTCGACGACCTCGGCCTCGGCCTACAGCCAGGTGCGGGCCGCTTCGAATGAGGCTGGAGATATCTGAAGGGGCACGGGGGATCACCCTGCTGCACTTCAACCGTCGCAGCGCCTGCGACTGGCGCTCCAGATGCTGTTCGTACGCGCTCTCAGCCTTCGTGCTGTGCTCGCTCAGGGTCGGCCGTCACCCTGTCCAGCTGTGCTGAGCAGGCTGGAAGGGCGGTGGTGGAGCAGCATCGAACTTGGCCGAACGGCCCGCCGGTGTGACACAGGGGCAACGCTGCGTTCGACCGGATCGAAGAAGTGTTCATCTGTACCGGCCTGGTGATCCGATGTCATCGGATCCGTGCGGCCCGTGCCCGCTCCCCGCAGCGAGCCGTCTGTGTCCGTGCACACCGTCGTTGTCCTGCTCGCTGCCGCGGTCATCGGCCTGGTGATCAGCATTCTCACCGTACTGTCCGGCACGCACCCGGCCACCGCGGCCGTCACCGGGCTGACCGCCCCCGGCGCCAGCATCACCGTCCTGCGCACCGTCATCAGCTGGCGACAGTGCGGGTGCTGTCGGCGAACTTGGTGGCATCCGTTCGGTCCAACCCGGCCGCTGCGAGCCCATGAGAGACACCGTCCAGGCCATCGCCGGTCTGCTGTCCCACCAGCAGACCGCAGACCTGCACTCGACACGACAGGCGTGAACACAGCAACCAATCGAGGGTCTCGACGTCTCACCGCTTGTCGTGCACGAGCTTGTTAGGGGTGCGTCCTGACATGCCTGACGGGGTGACCTCATCGAAGGGCTGGACCGTTCACACGGTGAGGCCCTCGCGAAGGCGAGGGGAGCGCAAGAACCGGTCCGCCAACGAGCCCGTAGCGTGCTGTCGCTTATCGGGCATGCCGCGCATGCGGCCAATTCACCCATTCAGTCGGATTCCATGCTTGAGGGTGGGGTAAGTGAGGGCCTGTCCTTGTCCCGAGCGCCATCCCGGAGGCGTCAGTGCCCGAAATGAACAGCCCCTACAAACCCGGCACCCCATGCTGGATTGACTTGATGGTCCCCGACCAGCAGGCCGCCATCGACTTCTACCGCGATCTCTTCGGCTGGCAGGGCGAGATCGGCCCCGCAGAACAGGGTGGGTACGCGGTCTGCACGCTCAAGGGCAAGCCCGTGGCCGGGATCATGAAGGCGATGAACCCGGACGGGACGGTCCCCGACCCGCTGCCGCCCACGGTGTGGACCACCTACCTGGCGACCGACAACATCGACGGCACCGTCAAGTCCG
Organism: Streptomyces sp. NPDC127119; assembly: GCF_042677425.1. Lineage (NCBI taxonomy): Bacteria > Bacillati > Actinomycetota > Actinomycetes > Kitasatosporales > Streptomycetaceae > Streptomyces > Streptomyces sp. NPDC127119. Next base: position 87,547 of record NZ_JBHXTO010000008.1, read on the forward strand.
TCACCGACTCCGGCGGCACGGTCATGATGGGCCCGATGGACGTCATGGAGCTTGGCCGGATGGCCGTGCTCGCAGACCCGACCGGTGCCGTCGTCGGCCTGTGGCAGGCCGGTACATTCGACGGTGCGGGCATCGTCAACGAGAACGGCGCGCTGATCTGGAACGAACTGGTCACCGGCGACACCGCAGCCGCCGCCGCGTTCTACTCCGCCGTCCTGCCCGTCACCACAGCCCCGTCCCAGATGCCCGGAGCCGAGGGCTACACCGAGTTCCAGATCGACGGCCGCACCGTCGGCGGAATGATGGACCTGTCCCAGCTCCCGCCGGGTGTACCCGCGCACTGGCAGCCGTACTTCCAGGTGGACAGCGTCGACGACATCCAGGCCGCGGCCGTCCGCGCTGGCGGCAGTGTCCTCGCCCCGGCCTTCGACATGGCGGCAGGCCGTATGGCCGTCCTCGCCGACCCCCAGGGCGGCGCCTTCTCGGTGATCACCGCGACCGCTCCGGAGCAACCGGCCTGACGCGCCGGAACTGAACGTCCCTGTGCCGAGCTCGGCACAGGGACGTTCCACGTCTCTCGCCTGCGACAGACCCGTCCCGGCCTGGCCACCCGACGCCGGCGCATGTCCACCCGGGCCGACTGCGGCGGCACACCCTCGGCACAGAGCGTGGCCAGCCCTCGAAGGGCGGGACCTGATCCACGGTGACATCCTCCGCGTACGCGGAGGAAACGGACGGGGTGGCGAAGGCGGCCCCCATCGACGGCTGTGTCGGCGACGAACCCGGCCACCACCGGGGCCACGGTGCAGTACTCCAGGTCCCCGCCGGTTGCCCATCCAGAGCTGAAGTGCCCTCCGTGCCAGAGGTGTTCGCTGCCCTCCGAGGTGAGCCGACGGCCCAGGTCGCGGCGCACGGTAGTGGTCAGCGGGGTGGTGCGGGCGGCCAGGCGCAGTCTCCCGGCCGCGTCGTAGTGGCCCAGCAGCAGGGTGTCCGGGCTGGTCAATGATCCGGTGACCGCGACGATCACCGCTTCCGACGTGACCTGGGCGCGTACCCTGGCCCAGCCCGCCTGCCCGGCAGGTAGGGCTGGGCGGGGTCCTTGCGGACCACGTCCTCGATGCCCACGCTGCCCCAAGCGGGGTCCAGCCAGTCCTGCGCGGTGGATCGGCCGCTCGTGTCCGGGCACAGCGCGAAGGCAGAGGCCCTCGCCCTGAGGGGGACTGCAGCCGGGAGAAGACCACCGTCCCACTGCTCAGAACCGCTACAAGCTCACCGTCCAGGACACACTCGGGCAGTGCCCGAACTGCACGGGAGATGTCGGCGAAGGGCGCCGACAGGTCGGTGCCATGGCGGCTCCACAGGCGTCCCGCACCGGTGAGGATCTGGCAGCGCCATCCGTCGAACTCAGGGTCCAGACTCAGGCCGGCAGCACTGCGGACCTCGTCAAGCAGGACGGCACAGCGCCGAGTATGCGATGTCGCCCTCACCGAGGGTTGAAAGGAGCAGTGGGTGAACATCGCCGTCCTCTGAACCGGCAAAGTCGGCTCTGCGCTGGGCGCACGCCTGACCTCGCAAGGCCACCGCGTGTTCTACGGATCCCGAACACCCGCAGGGGCAGACCGGCTCGACCACCGCAGCGCCGTCGCCTCCTCCAACCTCGTCGTCACCGCCCTGCCCGGCGGCGATGTGCTCGACGTCCTGGACGAGATCGGGGAGGAGGTGCTGGCGACAAGATCATGCTCGACGCCTCAGCGACGATCACCCCGCAGACCGCCACGGGGCACGCCCGGCGCCGGGGCGGCCGTCCGGGTCCAGAGACGCTCCCCGCGTACACGCGTGGTGAAGACCCTCGACACGATGGACTTCACCATCATGGTCGACCCGCTCGCGTCGGTCCTCGCGGCCACCGTCTTCGTCAGCGGTGACGACGTCGCAGCGAAGACGGTGGTCACCGGCCTGCCCGGCGACCTGGGCTGGCCTGATACCGCCATCGTCGACCTGGTCGGCATCGACACGGCCGCCGCGACCGAACAAGCCGGCTCGCTGTACTTCGCAACCGTGCGAGCCCTGGGCGATGCGAGGTTCAACCTCACGGTATCGCGATGACAGGGACAGCACCGCAGCGCGGACCCGGTACGAGGAGAGGCATGCTGTGAACCTGCCCGGATCTACGCCAACAAGTCGATGGGCGGAGCCGTCGCAAATCCCGACCGCACCGAGGTCCCCACGGAGCAGGAGGCCGTCAATCAGACTGGTCTCAACGAAAAGAAAGCGAAGTACGGCCTCATCGAAGAATGGTCGCTGAAGCAACAGTTCGGATTCGCCACCGGGAGTTTCATGATGGCCGCTCTCGTGGACAGCAGGTACGTACGGATCCCCCCAAAGGGACGTGGCCGGACGATCGGCGAAATAGGTGTGACCGGATACGAAGACCTTCCGGTGCAACCGGTCGTATGGAGTGCGGGACGAGCATCGGTCACACCTGCGGTGCAGGCAAAGATCGACGACATCGGCAAACCAAAAGACATCACCGCCGCCCTCAGCAGGGCAATCGGCCAGCGGCCGTCCAACAAGTGACGGCGACCTCGCGTGCACAACGACCGGGCTCCCAGTTGGATTTTAGCCGAGCGTCTCACCGAAGGCGCCGGGTGCACTCACTCACACGGGAGTGTAAAACTATCGTCCACGGGCGTGAACTCCTCGACGCGGTCGCTGCTGAATTGAACGGCCGCTAAAGCGCTTTTGCGCGTTTGGTCAGTGGGTGGCAACGATGTTCTGGCGCTGGCTGCCGAGTCCTTTGCCGCCGCAGGTGAGGGTGTCGCCCGGTTTGAGGTAGTGGGGTGGGGTGAGGTCTTTGCCGGCGCCGAAGGGGGTGCCGGTGTTGATGAGGTCTCCGGGCTCCAGGGCCATGAACTGGCTCAGGTGGTGGATGATGCGGGCTGGGTTGAAGATCATGTCGCGGGTGGTGCCGTCCTGGTGGCGGGTGTCGTTGTGGTCCAGCCACAGGTGCAGGTTGGTGAGGTCGCCGATCTGGTCGGGTGTCGTCAGCCAGGGCCCGCAGGGGCTGAAGGTCGGGGCGGACTTGCCCTTGAGCCACTGACCGCCCCGTTCCTTCTGGAAGGTGCGTTCGGTGATGTCATTGACGAGGACGTATCCGGCGATGGCAGCGGTGGCTGCGTCCTCGTCCGAGAGGTAGTGGCTGCGGGTGCCGATGACGATGCCCAGTTCGACTTCCCAGTCGGTGTGTGTGGAGCCGCGGGGCATGCGGACCGGGTCGTGGGGGCCGGACAGCGAGTTGGGGGCCTTGGAGAAGACCAGTGGCTCGGCGGGGACCGGGGTGTCGGTTCCGGGGATGCGGTTGGCGCCGACGCCGAGGATCTGGTGGGGTCGTGCGATGGGGGCGCCGATCCGCTCGGTGCCGAAGCGGTGCACCTCACCGCCTGCGTGGCGTGCCTGTGGGGCTCGTAAAGTCGTCGCTGCACGTCGGAGCCGTGATCGGCTGCGGCTGGCAGGAAGACCCGGTGATCGTCTTGCTGCTGTACAAGGTTGCCCGCAGGCTGCTGTCGGTCCCCGGCGTGCTGCTGCGCCGTGACACTGCGAAGGACGCAGAGGTGCTGGTGCTGCGGCACGAGAACGCCGTGCTGCGGCGGCAGTTGAAGACCCAGGTTTGCTACGAGCCCTCCGACCGGCTGTGGTTTGCGGCGCTGTTCGCCCTGATACCCCGTCACCGCTGGAGCCGCGCCTTCCCTGTCACCCCAGGCACGCTGCTGGCCTGGCATCGCCGGCTGATCGCTGCGAAGTGGGACTACAGCGCGCGGCGCGCACGCACCGGTCGCCCGCCCGCCCACCGCAGCCGCCCTCGAGCGCCTGGTGCGGCAACTGGCACACGAGAACCCGCGGTGGGGGCACCGGAGAATCCAAGGAGAACTCGCCCGCCTCGGGCACCCCATTGCCACATCCGCCCTGTGCACCTACCTCGAAGACTGGACCGCCACCAAACTCCGCTGGAACCTCACCATCGACCAGGCCGAGCACGATGCGCTCGCCGCCCGTGCGAAGAACTGCCCCGACTCCACCATCACCTACAAGCCCGCACCCTGAAACCGGCGCATCCCCCGCCGGTGTCGGTCAGGAGGGGCTCGTGGCTCTGCCTGACCACGCACGGTTGCGCTATTTCAGTTGGCGTGGGGGTGGGGGGGGGAAAAAACCCCCACCCCCCCAGAACACCCCAACAGAAAAGGCGGGAGGCGCGCCA
>NZ_JBHXTO010000008.1:91811-145640 GCF_042677425.1 Streptomyces sp. NPDC127119
CCCGGGGGTTGTCGGCCCGCGGGGCCCGGGCCCCCCCCCCCCCCACGCCAACTGAAATGGCGTCAGGCCGGCATCGGCGCCTCGATCGGCAGCGTGGGCGACGCCCTGGACAACGCGCTCATGGAGTCCTAGATCGGCCTCTGCAAGACGGAGCTGATCAAGCCCCGCAGGCCCAGGCGCGGCCTGGCCGACGTCGAGCTCGCCACTGCGGATTGGGTCGACTGGTTCAACAGCCAGCGTCTTCACGCAGAGATCAGAGATATCCCGCCTCACGAACGCGAGAGCAACTACTACGCTCAGCACCAGCCCCGACGGACAGCTGAGATCAACGCATAGAGCCTCCACCGATCCCGGAGCGGTTCAATCTGAGTGCTGGCCGAGACGATCAAAGGCTTCGTAGGCAAGGCCGGTTCGGCGAGCCGTCAACTTCGCGCACGGGGTCCGGGGAATGCGTGAGTGCGTGCGAGGACCACGACGATCACTGTGAAGACGGCGAGGACCGCAACCGCGATCATGAGCGACGCGGATCCGAGGCCGGCCAGGAGGATGCCGCCGATCAGGCCGCCGAGTCCGATGCCGCCGTTCCACATCGTGACCATCAACGGCTGGGCGGCGTCGGCGTGTTCGCGCGATGCTGTCATCAGTGCGCCCTGGAAGAGGGTCGCGGCCCCGCCGAAGGCGAGTCCCCATGCGGTCACCGCGACATGGTCCACGACCACGTTCCCGGACCAGAGGGTCAGTGCCACCGCCGCCGCGGCGAAGAACACCGTGCTGAGGATGACAAGGCGCCGGTGGTGCCGGTCGACGAACACGCCGGTGAGCCAGATGCTCAGGATCGAGGCGATACCGAAGGTGAGCAGGATCCACTGCACCTGGTCCGCGAGCCCGACTCCCGCCAGCACGGGCGCGATGTACGTGTAGAGGATGGTGTGTGCGAGCACGTACACGCCCGTGACGGCCAGGATGGTGCGAAGGCCTCCGATGCGCAGGAGGCGGCGAAGGGGCAACCGCTCGGCGGCCTCCTGGCCGGGGACGTTGGGCAGCTTCCACATCGCCCAGACGATGAGCAGCCCGCTCAGCACCGACATGAGGCCGAAGGTCACCTGCCAGCCCACCATCTGGCCGAGGAATGCCCCGATGGGAACACCCAGGGCGAGCGCGACGGGCGTACCGGCGAAAGCGAAGGCCATGGCCCTGCCCTTCAACGCGTCCGGAGCTATGCGCTGCGCATAGCCGCCGAGGATGCTCCACGTGACACCGGACGCCGCGCCCGCGACGAACCGCGCCACCATCGTGACCGTGTAGTCGACGGATATGGCCGTGCCGAGGTTGGCGATGAGGAATCCGATGAGCGCGACGATGAGGAGGTGTCGTCTGGGCCAGTTCGTCGTGGCGACCGCCACGGGGATCGCCGTGAGCATCGTGGCGAGGGCGTAGATGGTCACCGTCTGCCCGGCCATCGATTCGGAAACACCGAGCGCACGGCTCATCTCGGGGAGCACCCCTGCGGGCAGGGCCTCGGTGAGCGTGGTGATGAAACCTGCTGTGAAGAGTGCGACGAGAGCCGCGACGGGGAGGCGGTCCTCTCTCTGCGCATGCGGGATCGTGTCCTGAACCTTGGTCATTTCTTCTTCCTCCCGGCAGGCCGGAGCCGAAGCTCGACGGCCTGCCACGTCTCGGTGCATCACGTCTGCGTGCACCGCGTTCGCGGAACGTGGAGGATCCTGCAACTTTGACATCAATGTGAAGGCAAACAGGGCTGCCAGCGGCTTTTCTGGGGGGTGGACGGCTTGCCTTCTCATTGATGTGAAGGTGTGAACGTGGGTCACGCGCCGCCGGTCCGAGTGAACGACGAGCCGGCCGCACCCGTCCGCCGAGTGACCGCTGTTGAACTGGAGACTGTCCGTGACCGTTTCAGACCTCTTCGAGCCCCTCCCTCTTCTGCACGGCCCTGCGATGCGAAACCGGTTCATGATGGCGCCGCTGACAAGTCAGCAGAGTGAGCCGGGCGGTTTCCTGTCCGAGTTCGACAAGGACTGGATGCGCCAGCTGGCCCGAGGCGGCTACGGGCTGGTCCAGACGGGCGCGACGATCGTCGAAGCCGGTGGGATCGCGTGCGCTCGACAGCCGGGCATCTTCAGCGATGAGCACCTGCCCGGGCTGACAGAGGTGGCCGCTTCGATCCGCCGGAACGGCGGCCTGTCCGCGGTCCAGCTCCACCACGCGGGTCACCGTGCGAACCCGCGCTTCGGCGGTGTGCCGTCGCCTGCCTCCGGCAAGACGCTCCCCGACGTCTCGGCGCTGTCGACGGCAGAGGTGGAGCGCATCCGGGACAGTTTCATCGCAGGCGCCAAGCGAGCCGAGGCGGCCGGGTTCGACGGAGTCGCGGTCCACGGCGCCTTCGGTTGGATCCTGTCGGAGTTCATGTCCTCGATGCTCAACGACCGGACCGACAGGTACGGCGGCAGCCTTGGGAATCGCGCACGTTTCACCATCGAGGTGATCGAAGGGATCCGCCGGGAATGCGGACCCGACTTCCAGATCGGATGGCGTCTGTCGATCGAACGGTACGGCCTGCGCCTCGGAGAACTCCGGGAGATGACCGCGGAGATCCTCGACCGAGAGCTGATCGACTACCTGGATCTGGCCCTGTGGGACTACGGCCAGATCGTCCAGGAGGGTGCGTTCCGAGGGCGCACGATGCTCAGTGTCTTCGCTGATCTGCCGCGCAAGGGCGTCCGGCTTGGTGCGGCGGGCCGGATCAGGAGCGCCGAGCGTGCCGCGCGACTGCTGGACGAGGGATGCGACTTCGTGCTGATCGGCCGGGCCGGCATCCTGGAGCGGAACTGCCCCGTTTTGGTGGAGTCGGACTTTTCCCACCGGAGCCCGGCTCTTCCCGTGTCCGCGGACTTCCTGCGGAGAGGCGGATTGAGCGAGCGCTTCATCGACCATCTGCGCGGCTGGGGAGACTTCGTACGGCCCGGCAGCCTTTAGGAAGGGGACTGACCGGATCCGGCTGGAAGGATGCGAAGCGATGGAACTGGACTGGCACGGAGAGACACTTCACTACACCGACGAGGGCATCGCCGGTGACGCGATCCTGTTCCTCCATGATCTCGGCGGCAACGCGAACAACTGGCTGCATCAGCGCCGGGCCTTCGCACGGCATCATCGCGTGATCACCCTGGACCTGCCCGGTCACGGGCGATCCACGGGAACGAGAGTCCCGTTCGGGCACTACGCGAACGCCGCTCACGCGGTGCTCGACCATCTGCGAGTGGACCAGGTCTCAGTCGTGGGACTGGCGATGGGGGCGAGAGTCGGCATCATGCTCGCGGCACGGTCACCGCATCGTGTCAGGCGTCTGACGATCGTGAACGGGTACCTGGAGCTCCCGCCGCACGAGCGCCGGCAACGCGCCGAACTCTACGACCTGCTCCTGCGCCCGGGTGGTGCCCGCACATGGGCGGAGCTGCTGCTCGACGGCATGGGCGTCCACGGACACGCCGGCATAACGAGAGGTCTTCTGAAGTCGGCGGACCGCATCGATCCCGCACACGTGAACGCCGTCTTCCACCAGGTCGACGAGGCCGATCAGGTCGAGGAGTTCCGTGCATTGACCGTTCCCGTGCAGCTGATCGTGGGGGAGCGGGACCGCCTCGTCCCGTCGTCGTCCACCGATCAACTGGCCTCGCTCGCAGGTGAGGTGACGATCAGTCGTCTCTCCGGCAGTGGACACCTTCCCTACTTGGAGGATCCGGCGACGTTCAACCGCGTGCTCGGTGAGTTCGTGCACGGTGAGGATGGGTTCGTGCACGGTCAGGCGGCATCGGCGGACGACGCACCCCGGGACACAGCGCTCAGATAGTCGTCCAGAGCGTTCAGGTTCCGTGTCAGAACGGTGACGCGCTCCCGCAGCCGGTCTCGTTCTGCTGCGATCCGGCGAACGAAATCGGGGTCGTCGTACTGAGAACACGCGGCGGCGGCCAAGCACGGGAGGACCTCACGGATGATCTCGGTGGTCAGCCCCGCCCCCAACAGACCGCGGATCTGCCCGACCCTCTCCACGGCCGCCTCTTCGTAGCACCGGTAGCCGTTCTCCTCGCGACGAGGAGCGAGGAGACCCTGCTCCTCGTAGTAACGCAGAAGACGGGTCGACACACCGACCCGCTCCGAAAGCTCCTTGATCCTCATCAGCGCCCCTGCGGTTGAACGTCATACGTCGGCCGGCGTCGGCCTCGCCTTCAATGTTACCGAAAGTTCGGTAACATTGAAGAATGGCGCGTCCCCCCTCCATCGGCGAGGCTCAACTACTCGACCTGCTCATGCCCGTCTTCCGCGAGAAGGGCTTCGAAGGAGCCCTGATCGGCGACCTCTCGGCGGCCTCGGGCCTGCAGCGGGCGAGCCTTTACCACCGGTTCCCCGCCGGGAAGGAAGGGATCGCGGAGGCGGTCCTCACCGCCGTGGGCGAGCGTTTCCTGTGGATCCTGGAACCGCTGCGGACGGAGTCCGACGTCTCGCAGGGGATGGACGAGACCGCTCGCCGGCTGAGTGACTTCTACGGGGCGGGGGCGTTGTCGTGCGTCCTCGACACCATGACGCTGGCGGGCGCTCCGGCGAAGGTTCGTGAACACGCCCGCTCGCTCGCCGTGACGTGGATCGAGGCGATGGTCGAAGCCGCGCAGCGCGCGGGTCGGGGCCCCGATGACGCGCGGCGCGTCGCCAAAGACGTGTTCCTGCGGATCGAGGGGGCCTTGGTGCTTGCCCGGGTGTTGGGTGACACGGAGCCCTTCACGGAAGCCGTGGCCCTTTTGCCGACCCTTCTGGCGCCCGAGCGGGTCTAGGTGCCTGTCTGAACCGGGCTGGAGGCCGAGCGCCGCTGTTCCCGGGATTCCGGCACCGGCCCTTCTCCCGTAGCGCCTCGGCAGCTGCCGCACGGTGACTGTCCACCCACCGGCCGCCCATGCGCTGATGTCGATGAGCGGCCTGCGAGTCGTGCCCGGCCGACCCTGCGGACGCTGGCCGCACTCCACCGAACGCGCCGCAAGAGCTGAGCCCAGGAACGCGACACGCACCTTCACGAATGTGGCACAGGTCACTTTTGCAAGTTTACCGAACGTACGGTAAAAATGAACTCGTCCACCTCGTACGACTCTTGAGGAGCATCCGTAATGAGCAGTAAGACCGCAGTCGTGGTTCTGTCCGACCCGTCGACCGGTACTGACGAAGCGCTGGGGCGGGTCTTCGACGCCCTCGCCACTGCCTGGGAGTTCGCGCAGGAGGGCGAGGCCCTGGTGCTGTTCCAGGGAACCGGCACGCGCTGGCCCGCCGTGCTGGCCGACTCGGATCACCCCGCCCATGAGCTCTACGCGGCGGTGAAGAAGCAGGTTGCCACGGTGGCCTCCTCGGGCTGCACGACCGTCTTCGGCGCGAACAAGGGCATCGAGGATGAGGGGATCAAGCAGATCGGCCAGAACCAGGCGCCCGGCACCCCGGGCGTCGCGAGCATCCGGGAACTGGTGGAGTCCGGCTACCGGATTCTGACCTTCTGATGCCACGGCGCCTTTCGCCGCTCATGGAGCGCGGCAGGGCGCTGTGATTCTCCGGGAGCGGTCGGAGAGCCCGGAACCTGGAGTAGCCGGAGTAGCTGGAACAGGGAGAGGGCTGCGGCCGATCACCTCGCCCGGCCCATGCGGGGGAAGTGCATGTTCCCTTGCTGTCGGTGGCCGTCCCGCACGCTGCGGGACGGCCACCGGAACGGTTCCCTCGGTCCCTCAGCCCCTTGGGCGAGGTTGCGCGAAGGTACCGGCGACGCGAGACGAGGCGGCCGGATGCCGGCCCCACGCGACGGCCGCTCAGGACGCCCTCTACGCCGTATGACGTTGGGCGCGTCGTTGTACATCCCTCTGGCCTGTGCCCTCGCCCCCACGACCACCTGGAGTCTTGATGTCAGTCCCAGATCTGTTCAATCCGCTCACTCTTTCGCACGGTCCTGCCATGCGAAATCGGTTCATGCTGGCGCCGCTCACCAATCAGCAGAGTGAACATGACGGTTCCGTGTCCGCAATCGATCAGGAGTGGATCAGGCAGCTCGCGCAAGGCGATTACGCCTTGATCCAGACTGCTGCCGCCACCGTCGAACCCGGCGCCAAGGCATTCGTGCGCCAGCTCGGAATCCACAGTGATGAGCATCTTCCCGGCCTGGCCGAAATGGCCACTTCGGTCCGGGAGGGAGGGGCCTTGTCGGCAGTACAGCTGCACCACGCCGGCCATCGCGCCCGCCCGGAACTGGGAGGCGTTCCGGCTCCGGCTTCCAGCAACACGGTGCCGGGTGTCAAAGCACTTGCAACGGAACAGGTGGAGGGCATCCGCGACAGCTTCATCGCGGCCGCGGTCAGGGCGGAGAGGGCAGGATTCGACGGCGTCTCCGTGCACGGCGCTTTCGGATGGATCTTGTCAGAGTTCATGTCCCCCCTGCTCAACAACCGTACGGACAAATACGGCGGAAATGCTGAGAATCGAGCACGCCTCACCATCGAGGTGATCGAAGGGATCCGCAGGGCGTGCGGTCCCGAATTCCAGATCGGCTGGCGTCTGTCGGTCGAGCGTTACGGGCTGCGTCTGGCGGAACTGCGCGAGATCGTCACCGAGATCCTTGATCAGGAATTGATCGACTACCTAGATCTTGCCCTGTGGGACTCCGCACAGATCGTGCAGGAGGGGGAGTTCCGCGGAAAGACGATGCTCAGCGTCTTCACGGACCTTCCCCGAAAGGGTGTGCGCGTGGGAGCCGCGGGAAAGGTCAGGAGCGCCCGGCGTGCTGGGCAGTTGCTGGACGAGGGCTGCGACTTCGTACTGATCGGCCGAGCCGGCATTCTCCAGCGGGACTTCCCCCGGCAGGTGAGGTCCGACCCGCTGTACGAGAGTCCGGAACTTCCCGTGACGGCGCAGTACTTGCGGGAGGGAGGGCTGAGTGAGCGCTTCATCAACTACGTCAAGGGATGGCAGACCCTGGTCTACTGAACCGGCACCGTTCCAGCACTCATCGCACAGGAAATCACCCGACCCAGGATTGTGGCCACGATGACGAAGAAAGCCGACATCAACTTCTACTTCGACCCCGTCTGCCCCTTCGCATGGATGACGAGCAAGTGGATTCGGCTGGTTCAGGCACAGCGCGAGTACACCGTCGAGTGGCGGTTCATCTCCCTGCGCCTGATCAACTCGCACCTCGACTACGACAGTCACTTCCCCCCGGAGTACGCGGCCCAGCACACGGCGGGCCTACGGCTGCTGAGAGTGGCCTCGGCGGCCCGGGAGAGACACGGTCGCGACGTGACCGGACCGCTCTACCAGGCCTTCGGCGCGCGCATCATGGAGGCCGGCCCCGACGACGGGCGGGCCCCCGGGTGGCAGGCCGACCCTGCCCTCGTCTCGGAGGCCCTCGCGGAGGCCGACCTCCCGACCTCGCTCGTCGACGCACTCGACGACACGGCCCGCGACGTCGAGATCCAGGCCGAGTCCGACGAAGCGCTGTCACTGACGGGCAAGGACGTCGGCACACCGATCGTGCACTTCGAGCCGCCCCAGGGCGTCGCCTTCTTCGGGCCGGTGATCAGTCGGCTGCCCGACGAGGAACAAGCAGGGGTGCTGTGGGATCACGTCATCGGTCTCGCCCGATTCCCCGGCTTCGCCGAGCTCAAGCGCAGTCTGCGTGAGCGGCCGCAACTGCCCTCGTTCGGGGTGACGCCAGGGCAGACGGGCACGACCGAGGACTGGCACGCGGGAAGCCGCCGACTCAAGAAGTAGGCGCAGTGGCGCATCGGTGGCGACCGGCCCCAGCTCTGACAAGTACGAGCTCCCGGTTTTGGAGGGGCCGGCCGGGACGGGCCCAAACTGTGAGGGCTGACGCACTCGGGCTGGAGGCGTCCTCGCGGATCCAGGCCCGCCCGCTGAACGAGATGGGTGGCATCGCCCGGAGCGCGGGCTGCTCGGGAGCCCCGTACGCGATCGCGGTCGGTCGGCTACTGCTTCGATCCCGCGGAGTCGGCCGGCTTGCCGGAGAAGGGACTGGAGCCGTCGGCGCGTGAGCTTCGCTGCGGCGGTGGGTGTGGGAACCGCGGCAAGGATCCACCTCGCCGCCCACACCGGACTCGCGCCCGCGGACCGGACCACGAGCGGTCGGCCCGGAGAGGGTGGGCAGCACTGGCGCCTGGTCGGCGGAGGCAAGGGTGAGGCATACGCCTGGGGGTTCTGGAAGACGGCGGGGCCAGGACGCAGGCTGCTGGTCCGGGTCGATGCCCAGAAGCGTGTGCTCAGGACACGGGAGCGCAGGAAGCAACTCCAGCGCTGGACTCACCGCCGCGACCGACTCTAGACCTCTTTGAGGCGCAGAAGGGAGTCGCGCTGAGGGCTCAAGCGGACGCGATGACCGCTTGGGCGGTGAGGCCTAGGCCGACGATTACGACCAGGAGAGCGGTGGCCACGGGTCCGAGGCGGGTGAGGACGCGAACGGCGCGAGTGTGGCTGCCGGATGACGATTTCAGGCGGGCTTCCAGGCGTTCCCGCAGTCCCACCAGGAGGAGGCCGACGAGGGTGAGAGTCGCGGCCATGCCTAGGCCGTAGGCGATGACCAGGAATACCCCGAAAGCGGTCCGGCCCAGCGCTACGGCGCCGAGGAGGACGACGAGGGCGGACGGGCTGGGTACAAGGCCGCCGGCGATGCCGATCCCGATGAGGCCGCCCCGGCCGGCGCGGCTGGGCTCGGTGTGGTGGTGGGCGGCGCCGAGAGGTGCGGCGTCCGCGGGCTTGACGAGCGTGGCCACGGCGCCGCTTCTGCCCGGCTGAGGAGCCCGGCGCCGTGGGAGGAGTTCCCTGAGTTCCTTGAGGCTGCTACTGACTGAAATGGGGTCATGGTTCTCATGGCTGTGGTGGCTGTGGTGGCTGTGGTGGCTGTGGTGGTGCCCGTGGTCGTGGCCTTCGCCGTGCTGGTGGTGGTGACCGAGATGGGGCTTGTTGCGCAGGGCGGAGGCGAGGAGCCACAGCCCGATGCCCGTGACGATCAGGCCGCTTGCCGCGCCCAGCCAGGTCAGGACGGTCTCGCCAGCCAGGTGGGTGGCGACGGGGAGAGCGAGTCCCAGTACGAGCACACCTGCCGTGTGGGTCAGGGTGACAGTGGCGCCGACCGTTACCGCGTCGCGTCGCGTACCGCGCCGACCGGCGAGGTAGGAGGCCATGATGGTTTTCCCGTGCCCTGGCAGCACAGCGTGCGAGGCTCCGAGAACCAGCGCCAGTAGCAGGGCCAACAGGCCGATGGGCAGGGTGAGTTCGCGGGCGCCGACGAGCGAGTCGAAGGCGGCTGAGGTCTTCCCCAGGACCTGGTCGAACCAGCCCGCGCCGGGCAGGGCGGTCCCGCCCGAACTCGCCTCTGCGCTCGCGCCCGGCACCGTGCGCAGTCGGGCGGCTCGTTGATCCAGCGGGCTAGCCGCCGGGTCATCCGGGTAGTGCCTCAGTTCGTCGGTGCGGGAGACGCTCGGCAGGTCGGTACCGGGGATGCGGACGCCGTCGCCCGACACGGTCATCTCGCGCCAGCCGATGCGCTGTGCGGGGTAGTTCGTACGGATGCCGATGTTTGCGGGGCGGGAGAGGTCGGCGGCGGTCGTGTAGGCGCAGGTGAGGCGGCTGGTTGTGAGGCCCGCATCGCCGCGTTCGTAGGTCAGTCCCGACGAGATTACTCGCCAGGCGACGGGGGTTTCCCGCACGGTGGCATGGAGTTGGTCGGCGAGAGCCGAGCAGCCGACCTCGGCGTATGCGCGTGCCTCGGTGGGGGAGATGGCGCCGTCGAAGTCGTCGTCGATGTCGGCGCGTTCCTGCAGTGTTGCGATCTCCGCTCGGTCGACGATGACTGTCGCGTTGATCCGGTCGGGGTGCAGGCGGAGACCGGTGTGGTAATTGACGGTGAAGTTGCCCAGGGGGTGTGCGGGCGCCGCGTCGGCCGGGGAGAGCCCGCCTGCGGTGGCCAGGGCGATCGAGACGGCTGTGAGTGTGGCGCGTTGCAGGGCGTGGTTCATGAGGTGTCGTCGATCCGTTGGAGCAGGGCACGTGCCGTGGCCGCGTGCAGGGGATGGAAGTGCGGCTCGGTACGCAATGCCGTCTTGAGGTCCGAGCGCGCCGCGGTGTCGTCGCCGAGGGAGTGGTGGATGACCGCGCGGTGGTACAGGAACAGTGCGCTGCGGGTACCGAGGTTGAGTGCATGGTCGGCCTGTCGCAGTGCCTCGCGGTTCTGGCCGTCGCGGTGCAGGGCCCAGGCCAGCGCGTCGTGAACGGCGATGAACGGCCGTGCGCGCAAAGTCTCCTGCGCCATCGTCACCGCTTGTGCGGGGCGGCCGTGGTCGGCTTCGAAGAGGATCGCGTCGGTGTCGGCCGGGGTGGCGCCGGAGCGGCGGATGGCTTCCTGGCCGCGCAGGACGGCGTACTGTGCCTCGGCTTCCTGCGGATGGCCGAGTGACTGCTGGAGTTCACCCAGGCCGAGCAGGTAGTGGGGCAGCGGGGCGATGGCGATCGCGGCCCGGTAGTCGGCAAGAGCCTGACGGGTGTTTCCCAGGGCTGCCTGAGCCCGCGCGCGGGCTTCGAGGAGGGCCGAGTCGCGCGGTGCCTGGCGCAGACCTGCCTGCGCCTCACGTTGCGCCTGACGGGCGTCGCCGCTCTGCAGGGCGAGGGTGGACAGGACGGCGTGGGCGAAGGACCGCTCGCCGGTGGTCGAGGCGGCGTTCAGCGAACGCCTCATGAGTGTGACTGCCTGGCCGGTGTCGCCGCGCAGCTCGAAGGTGTACGAGGCGCGGGCGAGGGCGGGTGCGTCCGGGCGCAGGTCGTTCATCCGCTGAACAGCCCGGTAGGCGGCGGGATACCGGCCGAGCTGGGTGTAGGCGTCGGCGAGGACTCCGTAGGCGACCGGGTTGTACGGGTTGCTCGCGGTCGCCTGCCGGGCCCAGTCGAGTGCGGTGCGGAAGTCGTGGCGTGCTGCCGCGAGGGCCCCCATGCCGATCTGTGCGTTGGTGTTGTCGTCGGGTTGTGCGGCCAGCGATCGCCGCAGGGCCTTCTCGGCACGGTTGTAGGTACCGGGATCGGCGGTGGTGCGGGCCTGCTGGACGTAGGCCATGCCCAGAGCGGCCCACGCGCCGGCGTCCTGAGGCACGTGGTGTACGCGGTCCTGCAGGGCGCCGAGCGTGCCTCTGGCCGGTGCCGGGCGGCCGGTGGCCTCGGCCGCCGTCGTGGTGTTTGCGTCCGGAGTCAGGACTACGGCGCCGGTGGTGAACAGGGCCGCGCCCAGTGCCAGGGTGACGACGGCACTGCGCAATCGGCGGCTGGCCCGTGAGGGGCCCGGTGTGGAGGCTTGGTTGTGCATGAGGGCTCCCTGCTGAGGTAGCCGGTGCCCGGCCCGCTGTGGCAGGGGCGGACACCGGCGCAATGCCTCGTGACCCGAAGGCGTCAGCTGGTCTTGTTGCGGCGGCGCAGCCGCCAGCCGCCGACGCCCAGCATCAGGGAGCCCAGAGCACCGGCACCGGCGGCGCTGGAGGTCCTCAGCGACGACTGCTGTGCCTGGGTTCCGCCGGGCCCGCTGTTCACGGACTTGGTGTGGGGCAGGGCCAGGTAGGGGAACGACGTGTCGAAGGGCCGGTCGTTGGCATTGACCTTGTCGCCGTCGGCCAGTGCGGGGACGAGCGTGCCGGTCTGGGCCGCGCCCTCCACGGCCTGGAGCGAGATGTCGATGGCGTCGTCGGTGAGGCGACGACCGTTGGGGAATCCCGCGAGGTCTCCGGCGAGCACGCCGTACCGCTGGGGGTTGGCGGTGGGAGGCACGGCCATGTTCAGGCGCAGTTCCTCGGCGGGCACGATCTGCTTGCGGCTTGCGTCCCTGTTCAGCCGGTGGGCGTTGAGGTCGGCCTTGATGGGCCCGCATGCCTTGCAGATGCCGGTCAGGTAGATCTCTGCGAGGTCGTTGCGGGGAGTGGCGGGTGCCGGAACTCCGTAGACCTTCTGGATCAGCTTGGGCAGGATGGGGTCGTAGACCTTGTCCACGACCGGCTTGACGGTGCGGTCCTGGTCCGGGTTGAGAGTGTTGAAGGCGTCCTTGTACTTCAGCGGGACGACGACCTCGTTGACCAGCGGATTGCCCAGCCGTGAAACCTGCCGCCACTTGTCGTGGCGGGTGCGCGAGTCGGCGACCTGTACGCCCTCGCGGTCGGTGGTGGACCAGACGCCGATGACCGGGTTGCGTGAGCTGTTACCCCTGAGCGCAAGCTCCTTCTTGGGGATCTGCAGGGCGACGGAGTTGACGTTGTAGCCCGCGAGGGTGTCCTGTCCTCGCTCGGACAGGTTGCCGCCGTACAGGAGGTCGAAGACGCGCAGGTCCGCGAAGAACGGGTCGTCGGCCTGCCCCGCGAAAGTCTTGCCGCCCCCGGCGAGGGAGCTCACCGCCTGGTTGCGCAGCGCGCCGTAGTTGGGCATCGAGGCAGGTCCCACCCGTGACGGTGCCACCGGCACGTTGGACTTGAGGACCCGGCTCCTGCCGTTCTTGGTGAGGACCAGGTCGTAGACCTGGCGGAAGTTCAGGTCCGGGTCGGTCAGTGAGGTGACCTGTCCGGTGTTGTAGAGGAACTGGTTGGCCGCGTCGCGGACCTGGTTGTGGAAGCGCCAGGTGTAGGTGACGTCCGACACCCCGTCACCGTTGTTGTCGATCTTGATGTTGTAGCGGGCGTCGTCCGCGAAGGCGTAGAAGTTCGGACCGCCGTTGGGCTCCTCGAACGGGATCCAGTTCGCGACGAGAGTGACGCTGTCGGACTTGTCGGGACTGGTGAATGCGTAGACGTCGGTGTTGTCCGCCCGCGGGTCACCGGCGATGAGCGGCGCCTCACGGTGACTGGACGCCTCACTGACACCGGGCGCCAGGCTCACAACGCTCACCGAGACGGCCAGAGTGCCGGTGCCGAGTGCGAGCAGGGAGTGGTCCAGGACACGTCGCGAACGGCGTCTTGCGGTCGTTGCCTTCACAGAGTTCCTTCCAGGGGCAGACAGGCTTCACCCGACACCCTGTGGACGGGATCGGATGGAGATATGGGAGACGGATGGCATTGACGGTCGGCACCGCGGCGAAAGAACACGCACTGTCCGGAGCGACAGAAAGGCAACGGGGCTGTCGGTCCGGGACACACCACCACGCAATTGCTGCGCAAGCAGCATGAAAGCATGCCAAGCGGTCGGCGGGGTGGAGTTCTGCCTCCGGCCGGATGGTCGGCTGGCCCCATGCGGCGGCGAATTCACATGTCAGGGCGGCGTTCCCGGGCTGGACCGCCACCCAGATTCCGTCTCCGACACGAAGGAATCCGCTAGTCCGAACGATGAATCGCCTCCTTGTCGCATGAGGTGCGCAATGAGATTGGTGAAGCAACGAGACTGCCGGTAGGCGCTGTTGGCCATCCGCCGGTCGCGCGACCAGGGCTGGGCCGGGGACATGACCGGGCATGGAGGCGCAGCGGGCGGCGGTGCCGAAGCCGCCGCCCGCACGGATCCCCTTGCCCGTACCGCTCCTGATCAAAGTGGCGCACTGCGCCAGCCATGATCCGGACAAGGGGACCATCCGGTCCATGGCGCCCCGTTAACGGCCATGGACTGGAGCATCAGGGCGTCGCGGAGCGACGCTGCCGGGTACGTGGCTCGTACCTGGCACTGACCCTCACCACGTATTCCGGTACGGCAAGCCGGATGGCTCGCTCCGAGAGCTCTCTTTCGCTCGATCGGCCTATCGCTGACGTCGCTCAGTGGGGGTGGTGGCACCGTCATGGAGGGTGGAGCTGTCCCGAAGCTGCTGGTTCGCTCCGGCTGCGAGCTCAGCTACGGTGCCGCCGTATCCGCAGTGGTGGACAGCACTTTGTTTTCCTGCCTCATGCCGAGGGCGGTGAGGAAAGGCCGGGGGCGCTGGAGGCTGCCTGAGTGTCGGTCCCCGTGGTGACTTCACCTATGGGGTTCTTCACGTTAAGTGATGCGGAGGCCCAGGGGGCCGGGCAGGGTTCGGGCTTCCACGACACGCATTTGCTCAATGAGGGAGGGGGAGCCGGTGCCGGACCTGTCCAAAGGCCGGGGCTGGCATTGGATGCGCTGGCCGGCCGGGATGTGCCTGCGCCCGTCGATGCGGCATGAGCCCGCGTCGAACCTGCTCGACGCTGCGCCGGGGCAATGCGGTAGATCATGAGGCGGCGCTGTTGCGGTCAGGTTCCGGCTGCCGAGGCGGGCGTGACGTCGGCGGTGTTCACCAGAGGGCGGGAACGGTTTGGCGAACGTCGTTCCCGCAGCGAGATGAAGCTCTCCGGCAGGGGCAACATTCGCGGTTGCCCCTGGCGAACGGCCTCGGGCCCCTGTGCTCCCGAGATCGGGCCATGTGTGCTGCACACCCACTCGTGTCCGATGGAGCCTCGTCGTCTTCCTCGTCGCCCGGAATCCGAGGACCGGACGAGGGGACTGGCGAAGGCGTTGTTGTGGTCCACCGTCTCCGAAAGGGCCCAGGTGTGAGCGTTTTTCGGGCGGGTATCGGTCGCGCCGGACTCGCCTTGATGACGGACGCCAGCGGGAGACCGCCAGCATCCGTGAGAGCAGGGGCCGTGTGAGCCACCGGCGGCAGCACGCGGCTTTCCGAGCCCGGCCCGCTCCGTACTTCACGTTGCTTGGCGACGGCACCTGATGGTGGGACGCCGCAGCCGAGTGCCTCTCCGCACCTGCTATGGCCGTCCCGTCAACAAAGAAGGATCAAGCAGACGGCTGAGGTGCGAGCTGAATGGCTAGGCGGTGAGAGGGACGCGGGCGCTGACGCGTTTGCCGGAGGGCTGGAGGCAGACGTGGAAGTGGCTGGCGACGGCTTTCACGATCTCAAGTCCGTGCTGGCCGATCCGTTTGGGGTCTGCGGAGCGTGGGATCGGCCGGATCCGGGTGCTGTCCTGGACGGTCACTTCGACCATGGGACCGGTGATGCGCAGTTCCATTCGGATCGGGCCGGGGGCGTGGCGGTGGGCGTTGGTGACCAGTTCGCTGACGACGAGCTGGGTGAGGTCCACGGCGCGCTCGGAGACGGTCACGTTCTTCTCGGTTTGGGCGCGGGTTAGGAAGTCGGCAGCGAGGCGGCGTGCGTGGGCGATGCAGAAGGTGTCTCCGTTCAGAGGTGTTGCGAGGGACAGGGGACGAGGGGTGTCCGGCGTGTGTTCACCGTCGTCCCGGATCGACTTCATCTATGTATGCCCGCCTTCGCTATTGCTTGTCCGCCCCGGGTACCCGTATGCGCCCTGCCCCAAGCAGTTCCAGCCGGACCGGACGGTGTGGCCGTGCATGCTGCTCGGCGTTTCCGGGGCAGTATGGGGATATGGGCTCGGTTTCGAACACGTCAGCGAACGCAGTCGAGGACACGGTGGCCACGTCGCGCTCCGCACAGCCCGGCTTGCTGTCGGCCGGTTCCACCAGCATCGACGGCGTGCACGTCGTCACCCTGCGCGGCGAACGGACCACACGGCACGCGAGCACGCGGGGAAGGCACTCGCTCCTGCGGCCGGTGATACGCCCGCGAGGACGGTGACCGACTCCAGCGGTGTCGGCGTGCTCATCGACGCCTGCAAGGCAGGAGAGGCGACTGGGTACGGGTGGCCGGCGCGCAGGCGCCGGTGATGCGCCTGCTGAGCTGGTCGGCCTGGACACCGTCATCGTCTGCTACCCCACAGTGGATCAGACCTTGAAACGCTGACGCCGCCAGGCGCGGCCAAGCCGGATACTTCCCCGTGCCCGTGCCCGTGCCCGTGCCCGTGCCCGGTCGGCGCTGGGATGCGGCGTCCGGCCCACGCCCCGCGGTGTTAGCGAAAAAAGGCCCGGGTAGGTCTGCCACGAGGGCGCCGCGATCCCTTGCGGCCGCTCGCTGCTCCACACATGAACGGTCCCGCGGGGACGGGGCCCTTCGACGCCGCGCACCGATCCGGCCGGGGGCCGGGGGGATGGCGTCGGCTTCCGCGCGTGCCGGTGGCTGGCCGGGCGTCCGCCTGGTGGGATGATCGGGCTATATGAGGTGGGGAGGGACCCCGGGTGTCCGGTGTGGAGCGCTCCCGTGACTGTGGGACGTGGGCGGTTTTGACGCTGTCCGGTGAGATGGACCTGGCAACGGTTCCGCTGCTGCGTGAGGCGGTCGACGAACTGGTCGTGGCGGGCCGGGCGCATCTGGTGTGGAACCTGCAGGCGGTGAGTTTCATGGACTCCAGCGGGCTGGGAGTGCTGGTCTACGCGATGCGCTCGACAGAAGCCGTGAAGGGCTGCGTGCGGCTGGCCGGCGCCGGCCAACAGATCCGGCAGCTGCTGGAACTCACCGGACTGGACACAGTGATCGAGCAGTACCCCGATGTGCCTTCAGCGACAGGCCCGGTGACCGCATGAAGACCCGGAGCGCCGTCGGAGGGCCTCCCTCTTCGCGCGGGGAAGAGGGTTCGGCACAATACGGCGGGTGGAGAGTTTCACTGAAACAGGCATCCCCGCCGCCCCGCTGGCGGGCGATGCGCTGATGTCTGCCCTGTTCGCTGCCGCCGGGGCCGGCATCTACGCCATCGACAGCCAGGGACTGGTGATCGCCTGCAATCCGTGGGCGGAACACCTGCTTGGCTACCAGCCCGGAGCCCTGATCGGCGTCAACGCACACGACGCGCTCAATCCCGCCGCCGGCAACACGGAGGGCCTGCGCGAACAGCGGTCGGTCCTCAAGGACGTCGCCCAGGGCAAGCGGATCAGCGGTGACCGTGCGGTACTGCTGCGCGCGGACGGCAGCGCGCTGCCGGTGTGGTGGTCGGCGCTTCCCCTGCCGCCCGAAGCCGGGCACGGCAACGGCGCGGTCGTCGTCTTCCACGACGCGTCCGCCCAGCGCGAGCGCGCCGAACGGCGGGCGGACCGCTACGCGCACAGCGAGACGATGCGCGAACAGGCCGAGTACGACCTCGCGGAAATCACCTGGCTCAGCGAACTGACCCTGGCCATGGTCAGCACCCTGGACGCGGAACAGGCACTGGAACGTCTGGTACGCCAGCTGGTTCCCCGCCTGGCGGACACTGCGCTGATCGACCTGGCCGACGGGCCCACCATGCGCCGCGTGGCCTGGGCCCACCACGCGCCTGGCGTACTGCCCGTCACCCCCGCGGACCTCAACGTTCCCGAACACCCCGAACACCGGGCCGCCCTGGTCCGCATCCGTCAGGGCGGCACCGCCCAGCACCTGCCGCAACCGGCCACAGGAGCAGGCGAGGATCTGCTGAACCTGGTGGAAGCCGCCGACGCCTTGATCGTCCCACTGCGGATGCGCGCACTCACTCTGGGAGCGCTCACCCTGATCCGCGCCGCCGCCAGCCCCCCGTTCAACGAAGCCGACCGCCTCGTGGCCGAGGAGATCGCCCGCCGCACCGCCCTGGGCCTGGACAACACCCGGCTGCACGCCGCCCAGGCCGACATCGCCGCCACACTCCAGCGCGCCCTGCTCACCGACCTGCCCCACGTACCCGGTCTGGAACTGGCCGCGCACTACCAGCCCGCCCAGCACGCCGCCGAAGTGGGCGGCGACTGGTACGACGCCTTCCCCCTCCCCGACGGCGACACCGCACTGGTCATCGGCGACGTCACAGGCCACGACATCAAAGCCGCCTCCCGCATGAGCGAACTGCGCAACATGCTCCGCGCCCTGGCCGTCGACCGCCCCGAAGAGAACCCCGGACAGATCCTCCAGCGCCTCGACACTGCCCAGGCCCACCTGCGCCTCGCCGACTCCGCCACCGTCGTCCTCGCCCGCCTGCACCCTCACCCCGACGGCACCTGGGAACTGTCCTGGTCGGTCGCCGGCCACCCGCCACCCCTGCTCCTCGCCGCAGGCAGCACCAGCACCTACCTCACCGGCCCCCACGCCATGCTCCTGGGACTGAGACCGACCATGCAACGCCCCACCGCCCGCATGACCCTGCCCCCCGCGGCCACCCTCGTCCTGTACACCGACGGCCTCGTCGAATCCCGCACCCAGAACCTCGACACCGGCATGACCCGCCTGCGCCAGCACCTCGACACCCACCACGACCTGCCCCTGCCACGCCTGTGCGCCCGGCTCGCGCAGGAACTGGGCGACACCCGCGACGACATCACCCTCATCGCCGTCCGCACCCCCACCTCCTGATCCCTGCCCGGGCCGTCTTGCCGCCGACGGCGATCAGCGTCCCGATAATCGGCTCAATGACAGACGTCAGCCGGTCACAGGCTGGGGGCCGGCGAGTTGTTGCGCGGTGAGGCGTTCGAGGAGCTTGCCCAGCGTCGCCACATCCTCCGGGTCCCACCCGGCGGACCGCGCACGCTGCCAGCGGTCGTCGGCGTCGTAGGCGGACGACGCGTACATCGCCCAGAAGGAATTCGCCGAGGGGCCCGCAGCGCTCGTCACGGGTCTGCGGACCGCGGTGGTGGTGTTCCCCGCGGCCCTCGGTGCCGGGATCACTCTCCTCTGCACCGCCCGCACGTACCGCCTCACCCGCCGCGCGCAGATCACCGACCGCTTCACCAAAGCCCTCGAACGCAGCGCATCAGACGCGAACAGGACCGGGGCGTGTACTGGTCTGCGGACTCATCCCGCGCCTTTCAGATCATGAAAGTCTTTGCCCTGCCCTACGAACTCCACCTTGGATGGCAGGACACCTGGCATCCCTGACAGCACCGACACCCGCGACGAGATCCGCTCGGCAGACGAGATCCGCACGGCATTGGACTGGGCTCTGGCCGCCGTCCGATCCGCGTGAAGTCGAAGGCCAAGGGGAAGGACTTTGCCGTCCGGCCGCTTTCTTGGCCCGCGCCTCGGTGCGGGTATGCGCGGGTGGCTTGTCAGCGGCTGGTTGGGCGTGTGCGCCGGCGCCATACTGTCCCGGTGGATGTTGTGCCGTCGTTTACTGTGCTGGGAAAGCAGTACGCGTGCCGTGGGGCGTGGGTGGTGTCGGTACGCGGTGATCTCGATCTTGCCTCGCTGGCGGATCAGCGCATGCGTCTGCAGGGCACGGCGGCCGCCGTGCCTGTCCTGGTTCTGGAACTGAGCGCGGTCACGTTCGCCGACTCCACCTTCTTGAACCTTCTGCTGCTGTTGCGCCAGGCCACGGACCTGCGGCTGGCGGACGTGCCGCACGCGATGGTGCGTCTTTTGGAACTGACCGGCGCTAACGAGGTGCTGCGCCTGTATCCGAGCGTCCAGGACGCGCTTCCCGAGACGAAGCCCGGCACCGGCCGCTGACCACGGGGCCCTCCCGTCCGGAAGGATCTGCTGGCGGTGCGCGACGACGCGGGCGCCTGCGCAGTGGTGAGGGGCGAACCGGTGGCCCTTCCCGGCCGGAAGGTGAAGGATGACGCCGGCCCGGCAGGCCCTGTGCCGACAATGGCGGTGGCGGATTATCTGATTCAGACCAGAAGCGGTCTCGGCACGGCAGGGGCCGGCTGCGCGTGCTCCCCCTGTTGCGCAGCCGGGCCTGCCTCCAACCGCATGCGCCGCAAGGGCGGGAGAACCTCGGGTGCCTGCGGGAGTACCGCCGTGTACTCCATCGGCGCGAGCACACGGCCTATTGAACGGTTTGCCGGTCCGGCGTTTTCCACACCTGCCGCGCGCGCACCTCAACCGTGCCCGCTTGGCCCACGCTCTCTACGAACGGCTGGACCGGCTCGGCGAGACCCGCACCGCTTACTGACAGCTGATGGTGCCACGGCTTCGTGAACAACGTGATCGAAGGAGAGGGAATGACGAACTCCGTCCCCGTCAGCTTTGAGCCCCTGAAATTCGGCGCGTGCGCCCTCCCTGTGAGCCACCCCGACTACGCGGCCTACGTGATCCGGGTAATGGTCCGCCCTGGGGCCAGTGGGCGATCTTCCATGCCGGTCCGCAGGGTGGTCACGGTGGCACGTACCTGAGTGCCGACGGCACCTCCTGGTCCCGCGAGGAACACCTCTTCGATCTCGAAGAGGCACGTGCCCTCGCCATGGACGCAGCCTTGATTGTCTCTGTGCACGGCCGCACCGTGGCCGACGTGATCGCCGCGGACACGTCGGCAGTGGTCCGCTGACCACGCAGGTTCTCAGAGGCTGATGCCGGGAGAGCCGTTCGAGCTGGGGGTTGCTGCGCCGGTTGAGGGACGACAGGACGCGGAAGACCTCCCGGCCCATGGGACGGATGCGGGCCATCTGCGGGGCGGTGTCGAACGCGGTCGACAGGTTCTCCAGCGCGCCCCCGCGGTCGCCAATGCCGAGTTGAGCGCGCGCGTAGTTGATCCGGGTCGGCGAGACCCGGATCGGCGGCAGGCCAGGCGAGCGCGTCGTCCAGGTTGTCGGTGAGGGACAGCGCGATGCGCGGTCGGCCCAGGTCGACCTGGGTGGCGAAGATGTGGGAGAACGTGTTCTGCGGCCCGAAGGCCAGCCCGTGCGCGGCCACATCGAGGGCGAAGGCGTCGGCCGCGCACGGGCGGACCGGATGTGACGCTCCGCCTCCCGCCAGGCGCCGGGGGTATGCACAGGGTCTGACGGTCACCGGCCGGGGCTGCCGGGCACCGCACAGCCCAGCAGTTGTGACGCGTGAGCTTTGCGCGTGAGTCAGTGTGCGCGTAGCCGTGCGACGGCGGCGGCCAGATGTTCCTGCAGGGGTACGGGCAGCGGCCCGCCGTGGGCGCTGGCGAGGACGGCTTCGGCGATGTCGTGCAGCTTGGTGTTGGAGTGCTGCGACACGTTTACCAGGAGCTCCCACGCGTCGTCCTCGGAGCAGGACCACCGGGCCATCAGCATGCCGCGGGCCATGTCGATGACCGGCCGCCTCTGCACCGCAGCGCGCAGCTGCACAACCTCCTCGGACAGTGCTTCTGTCGGCCCGGCAGGAGACCGGGCGGACGTGTGGGACGGGCAGGAGCGGGACGCCTGGTCGTGTGACGCCGGACGCTGTTGCTCAGTAGCGCCGCGCCGGGTTTCGGGACGGGAGAGCGGGCTCATACACCGAACGTACCCGTGGCAGAAGCACGTCTCACGGATTCACGGCAGGCCCCCTCGGCTGACGTTGAGATGAAACGTGACCGTTATCGCCGGTCACGGCTGTACCGATGTGAGCCGAGGTGGGTCTACCGGAAGTCCTGTCGCACCAAGGCTTTGCCGTTCGGCAAGGGGTACTCGCAGCGGCCCAGGGCCACGAATCCCGCATCCGACATTGCTGAGGCCAGGGTCTCGGGGTCGATGTCGGAGGACACCGAGGCGAGGCCGTCGAACGACGAGGAGTGCTCCGTCGAGCTGACGAAGCCTGCCACGTCGTTGCGCTGGATCACGCACGACAGCACGCCGATGGAACGGGCGTTCGCGGCAGCGAAAGCGACGAACTCCTCGGTACCCACGTATTCGACGATGAGGTTGGCGATGAGGAGGTCGACGGGCTCGATCCTCACCGAGCGGTCGATGCTCGTCTCGATCAGATGGAGTCGATCGCCGAGGACGTCCCGATACCGGGCCTCGCAGGCGTCGAGGTAGCCGGGGTTGATGTCGTACCCGTACACGGTGTCCGTGCTCTGCGGGTCGATGAGGTCGAGCCCGTTTCCTCCCGCGACTCCCAGCACCCCGACGGCGCGGGACGGGTACGCCGCGAGTTGCTCACTGGTGATGGCGCGGAGCTGCTGGAGCTGCCCGACCCGTGAGTCGCCCATGTGCCGCTCGTACACGTCCAGTTCGATGCCTCGCCAGGGATGTTCAGGCGTGCCCCCATCGGGGCCGGAGGCGGTCACCGTGCCGGACCGGACGGGTGCTGTGGTGGCTGCATCGTCCGGTTCACTCCTCAGTTGCTCCGCAGACGGCATGGAGCAGTCAAGCACAGAGGTGAACACGCAGGTCATAGAGTCCATGCCGTACTGGATTACGGACGCTCTCAGCGTCACGCGCGCTGAATCCTGCCCATGAGGAGTGACGACCTGAATGCCGCACACGACGACGCCTGACGGGGTTGATATCGCCTATCAGGTCCGAGGCGAGGGGGCACCGCTGGTTCTCCTGGCGGGCCAGGCGAACAACCATCACTGGTGGGACGGCGTGCGCGACGACTTCCACGCCGACCGCAGCACCATCACGCTCGACTACCGCGGAACGGGTGAGAGCGGCAAACCCGACAAGCCCTACAGCACGGAGGGTTTCGCTCTGGACGTGATCGCGGTGCTCGACGACCTCGGTGTCGACCGGGCCGACGTCTACGGCACGTCCATGGGCGGACGCGTGGCCCAGCAGCTCGCGGCCCGCCACCCGCACCGGGTGCACGGCCTGGTTCTCGGGTGCACGTCACCAGGCAGCCCGCACGGCGCCGAACGCGACAACGACGTACGCGCGTCACTGGCACAGACCCAACCGGGCGCGGCGCGACAGGCCCTGCTGGAACTGATGTACACCCCGGCCTGGCTGGCAGCCCACCCCGGCCCCTACCAGACGCTCGGCGACCCGGACATGCCCGCCCATGCCCGGCGCCGCCACCTGGTGGCCAGCAGCCAGCACGACGCGTGGCAGCTCCTGCCCGGTATCAGTGCGCCCACCTTGGTCATCCACGGAAGCGACGACCTGCTCAACCCTGTCGCGAACGCCTCCCTGCTCGCGAATCAGATCCCCGGCGCCCGGCTGCACATGATCCCCGGAGCACGGCACGCCTATTTCGAGGAGTACCGTGCTGTCGCAACCCGGCTCGTCCTGGACTTCCTGAGCACGATGCCGCACCGGTGACCTGGGGCGGGAGGAAGCGCAGGATTCCTGTCGTATCCCGTCCCCGTACATTCCTTTCATGATCATGCCGCTTGGGTGTGCGATAGCCGCTGATGGTGGGCGGGGCAGTTCTGATGGTGCGGGTGGCGGGGACGGCACGTAGGGTGGTGCCAGCTCAGCCTGCGTGCAGGGGTGGGTGGTGTGCCGGGAAGTCTGGTCGGCAACTCATCCGTCGCGCCCGAAAGGCTTATCGTGCAGCTCAGGCCCCCTCCTCGCCATCGCGCTCAGGCCGTTGTCCGGCTGCGGGGGAAACTGACGTCCCGCAGGGTCCCGCGCGTGCGTAAAAGGCTCCTGAGAGCGTTCGCCCGGGCTCCCGGCGTCGTGGAAGTAGACCTGGGCAAGGTCACCTACCTCGCACCGGAGACCAGCACACTGCTGTTGTCTGCCGCGGCCACTGCGCGCCGTTGCGGTGTCCGTCTCGTGATCACCCGCGCCTCGTCCCGCAGCCTGCGGGTGCTAGAGGAACTGGGTATGCAGCGTCTCCTCGACGCACCTCTTCGTCCCCGTCCGTAGCTCGTAGAGAGACAAGAACCCGGCGATGCCAATCCCCACCGGTCCCTCCGCTGTGCCCCCGTCCACTGCGCAGGAGCGTGCGGTCCAGGAGGTCCTCGCCTCCTTCGACGCCTATGCCCGTGTCCGCGCAGCCCGGGACGGTGTCCTGTCTTCTTCCCGCGTCGGGCCGCGGGAAGAAGAACGCGCCTTCGACGACCTGCAGCAGGCCATCGCCCGACTCCGCACCGCTTCCCACCCCCGATAGGACCCGAAGGGGACGTCATCTGGAACAGCAGCCATCCTTGCGTTCAGCTGGCCGCTGCAAGTTCTCATGAGGCCCCCAGCGGTACGAGCACAACGCACGCTCCCAACGCAAGCCCTCAACTGACGTCAAAACAATAGCTCTGGCCCACTTCGTGTAGTGGAGTGCAGGAGCCGCTCGACAGTAACCATCCGGAGTCGGCGGGCGAGTATGTCGCGGGCGACGTCGAGAAGCGGGCGGCTGTGGCTGAAGGCTTCCTGCCGCCCTCGTTCTTGAAGGTGGCGGCGAGGCTGGGTGGGAGGATCGCGCCATCGCCGGAGCGCAGCCGGGTGGCGCGTACGTTGTCGTCACCGATGACCGCCATGGTGAACGTCTTCACCTTCGGCTCGCCGCCCCAGTAGTCCGCGTTGGCCTTGAACGTGAGCTTCTCGCCCTTGTGCCAGGCGGCCAGGACGTATGGACCGGTGCCGATCGGTTCGGTGTTGAAGGAACCGGTGTTGGGATCCTGTCCGCCGGCCAGGTGCTCGGGGATGATGGGCAGCACGGTGTGCCCGGCGAAAGGCGCGTACGGGTACTTCAGCGTGAAGACGACCTTGCTGTCATCGTCGGCCCGGACGTCCTTGATGGCGTCCAGTTCGCTGCGGGCGGTGTTGTTGGTCTTCTCGTCCAGGATGGTCCGGTAGGTGAAGACCACGTCATCGGCCGTCAGCGGTTCGCCGTCGCTGAACTTCACCCCTTCGTGCAGGGCGTACGTGTAGGTGAGGCCGTCGTCGTCGACGCCGGGGAGCGCCTCGGCGAGGACGGGTCCGAGCTTCAGGTCGGTGTCCCGAGCAGACCGCCGAAGACCTTGCCGTAGCCGAGGAGCGGGCTGAGCGTGTCCGGCTCGGAAACCACCCCGATCACGACGGAGTCGGCGGACTCGTCGCCGCCGCTGCTCGGAGCGGAGCAGGCAGTGAGCCCGGTGACCATCGCCGCTATGACGGCGGCACCTCGTATCCGGCAGGGCGTCATCAGCCCCACGCCCTTGCTGCAAATCAACCGTTCTTGCGATGAGTTCGTGACACTAGGGCTAGCCGGGACAGTCGGGCATCAGTCCTCCTCCTGGATCGGGGTAACCGTGCTGCAGTTGAGGGGTGTTGATGTCTCGTGCGGCGGCGAGAAGAGTCGCTCCCGACTTGCTGCTTCACGAGGTGTCGTGAGAGGCGGGGGCGTCCGGTTCAGAGCGGAGCGGAAGGGGTGCGCCCGGGAAGTTCAGGGCGGTGCGTGGATCCTCGTGCCCACTTTTGAACACCCGAGAGACTCGCTGCATTACATATGTGACTGCATATAACATGCAATAGCAGGAGTGTCGGCTCCGGGTTCCTCCCCTGTCGCGCCCCTGCAATTCCCCATGCGGGTCCGCTGGTTGCCGTTGCGGTGGCGATCGGAAGGTCGCCCGCACTGGCGGCGGATCCGTACGGCATGCGGCCTTCCCGTTCGGGTGCCGCGGAATAAGGAACGAACGTGATGCCCAAGCGGATCTTCGACAGTCTCCTTGACGAGCGCGTGGTGGAGGCGGTGACCTGTCCGATGGTGCGGGCCCATGTAGCCGACCGGCTGCCCCAGATCGCCGTTGAGGCCGGTCGCGGGGTGGTGCACGCGTTTATTCCGCAGTCGCACCGGCCCGGGGGGGCGGCGGAGGTGGAACGTTCATGCCGTTGAAGTTATATAACTGAGTGAGTATATTGAGGGTGTGTCCCTGCCCTTCGATGTACTGGCCGACCCCACGCGGCGGCGGATGCTCGGGCTGCTCCTCGGGCGCCCCCGACTCGTGGGGGAGATCGCCCACGAGCTGGAGATGAGCCAGCCGCGGGTGTCCAAGCATCTGCGGGTGCTGCGTGACGCCGGGCTCGTCACAGTGCGGGCGGAAGCGCAGCGCCGCTGGTACGAGCTCCGCCCGGAGCCGCTGGCGGATCTCGACGCCTGGCTCGCGCCGTATCGTCGGCTGTGGACGGAACGCCTGGAAGTGCTGGAGCAACACCTGGAAACCATGCCCGACGTCCCCGAGGAACAGCCGTGTCAGGCGGCCGAGGAGCAGTGAAGCGATGAGCACGACCACCACCATCATTGACGGTCGGCCTGCCCTGCAGTTCGAACGTCACCTGAAGCACAGCCGGGAGAAGGTCTGGCTGGCCGTCACAGATTCCCGGCATCTGAGCCAGTGGTATCCGTTTCGGGTGACACAGCTGGAGCCGAGGGTTGGCGGTCGGATCGTCTTCGACGACGGCGAGGGCACGGTCTACACGGCCACCATCACCCACTTCGACCCGCCTCGGCTGTTCGCCTTCGACGAGCACGACCCGGACGGCAAGGAACGGGAGTTCGACGATCACCTCAGGATCG
The DNA here is from genome assembly GCF_042677425.1 of Streptomyces sp. NPDC127119. Lineage (NCBI taxonomy): Bacteria > Bacillati > Actinomycetota > Actinomycetes > Kitasatosporales > Streptomycetaceae > Streptomyces > Streptomyces sp. NPDC127119. Next base: position 117,790 of record NZ_JBHXTO010000008.1, read on the forward strand.
AGCTGCGCGACGAGGGGACCGGCTGCCTCCTGGTGTTCACGCACATCATGGCCGATCCCTCGACCGCCGACAGCGCCTCCGGAGGCTGGCAGAGGTGCCTGGACGAGCTCGAGGCGCAGCTCGAGACGGCTGGATGACCGCCCGAGCCGGTGGGCCAGCCACTGTCCGGCGGGTCACTGGCGAAGCCAGATGGCGACGGCTGCTGCGGTGGCCGGTGCCGACGTGCGCTCATGGGCTCCTCAAGGCCTGTTCGGTGGATTGATCGTCACATGGCTAATCTTGTGCCGTGGACCTCTACTTCGATCCGGTGCCTGTGCTCGACGATGCGCGCGGAGCGTTCTTGGGACAGTGGTCGGATCGGAAGTGGCTCAACGTGCCCGGACCGTTCTACGGGGCTGAAACCGACAACTGCGGCACGGGCCGTATCCACGCCCCGGAGCTTGTGCTCTACGAGGCCGACTACTTCACCGAATACGTGTATCGGCAGCCCCGGACGCTGGAGGAGCTTCAGCAGCTGGTTGATGCAGCGGAGGCTGAGGCATTCTCCGGCTACGGCTGTGACGGTGACACTCATTGGACGCCGGCAGCGGTCCGGGAGTGGTGGTGTGACCGAGGGCGGATCAGGGAGTACCTGGCGGGCAGGCGTGCCGACTGGGAGGCTGACGATGCGAAGGTCGGGCAGGGAGTGGCCGACGCGGCCTTGGATTATGCCGCCTACCTCGACGGTGAGCTGGCGTCGCACCTGCGTGTTTATCTCTTCTGGCTTGAGGAGCGACGCGCTCCCACTGTTGCGGACCGACTGCCGCAACTCTGATGACAGTGGTGTGGCTGCCGCGGAGGCGGAGCTGTTATGTCAGATCCTCGGCCTGGTCGACGTGCGCGTCACGCAACTCGGAACAGACCTTGCCGTGGTGAAGCAACAGGTCGATGACCAGCAGTGCGCCGTCGACCGGATCAGTCAGGACGCTAGCGCAGCCATGAGCAAGGGACTGTCCGAGAGCTGTGCCGACATCCGCAACGTACTCGTGCAAGCCAGGAAGTGGTCAGCGACCCGAACTTCCAGAAGCTGGCCGCCTTCACGCCGAGCGTTTCGGCCAGGGCCAGGGCCAGGCGCTTGCGGTCGAGGGCGTCGATGACTTCGGCGGGGGCTCCGGTACCGGCACGTCCCACCTGCTTATCGCATCGGGCACCGCGGCCGCCATGGCTGGACACCGCGTCCGCTACATCAGCGCCTCCGACCTGGTGAGCGAGCTCGTTGAGGCAACCGACGACAAGCGGAGCGGGCGCAGGAGCTGTTTCGGGCGAGCTACGCGGCAGCGTGACGGTGGCACGGCATCTTGGGCGTGAGTATCGGGCGTCGAGGTCTTCTCCCTTTGGCGAGGGGGCAGTTCGTGGCGGTGGAGCATCCATGATGCGTGGGATCGCCGGTTCGGCGAACCGACGATCCCACGCTACGTAGCTCTGCCAGTGGCTGCTGGCCGGCCCGGCGCCTGCTGCCTCTCACCTGAAAGGCTGCCCTGTGCCGGGCGCGGCCGGGGGCGCCGGTGGGCCGTTTGTGCGTGCGGGACGATTGGGTCAGCGTGCGGGGCCGGTTGCAGGGCCAACTGACGCTGGCGGGTGCGTCGGTGCGGTGCTGGCGGGGTTCTTTCGGTGTTCGGTGCGGGTGGTTCGTGTCTGGCGGGTGCCGGTGTTGTGGGCGAGGTCCTCGGTGAGAGCGGCCAGGAGCGGGGCGGGGGCGTAGCGGGAGGCGTGGATGGCCCAGGTGGGGTGGTCGATGTCGGGGCCGGCCCACAGAGTCCAGGCGGCGAGGTGGATGTGGGAGTCCTGGGCGGCGAAGACATCGAACTGCACGCCGGCGTCGCCGTGGTGGGTCTGCCAGCGGATGTGGCGTCCGTCGATGGTGTGCTTCCAGCCGGCGTCGGTGAGGGGCCGCGTAGCGGCGGAAACCGTCCGCTCGATGGCGGGACGGCCCAGCGCGGTGTCCCAGGCGTCGCCGTGGGCAAGGCTGATCAGCAGGGACTGGAGCAGGGGGTCGGGGGTGGCGGCGGTGAGGGTGAGGTGCCACATGCGGTCGGAGACGGGGGTCTCGTAGGCGGCGAACGTCCAGGCAGCCTCGCGGAGGTCGGGTTCGTGGATGAGTTCGGCCCGCAGAGTCTGTGACTCGTGGACGAGGTGGGTGGTGTGGTCGGACCAGGTGCGCCACTTCGCCCAGTCGCCGTGTTCGTTGACGAACGCCTCCAGGACGGCGTCGTGATCGGCGGGGTCGGCGGCATAGGCCGGCACCGTTTCGATGCGCGGGAGGGCCGGCCCGGCTTCCACGGGAGCAGTGGTGAGGGTGCTGCGGGCTTCGTCGGCCTGGCGCTCGACGTCGGTCTGCGCAGGAGGCCCGGAGCGCACCGTGCCACGGTGGACGCGGTCGAACGCGGCGAGGGCGTCGGCAGCTGCGTGGAAGGAAGACTCCACGGTGCGCAGGTGATTTTCGCCGTGCAGGACGACGCTTTTGCCGTCCCGGTAGCTGCCGACGGCCTTGGTGGTCGAGCCGTCGTGGGCGTGATCTCTGCGGTGATGCGCTCGGCGGTGAGCGCTTCGGCGGCGCGTTCTGCCCAGTACGGTTCCTCGCGGTCGATGCGGGCCATGACCAGCGTGTCGGCGGCAACGGACTCGAAGCCGCGCATGCTCAGGTGTGCTTGGGCGATGTGCCGGGCGGTGCCGGTGAGGGTGGCGACGACGGCGCTGGGGTGGTGGGGGTGGGTGTCGAGGCGGACATGCGCGTCGATGTGGGGTGTGGCGCTCACGTGGACGTGGTCTCCTGGGGCTTGGGCTGGGGGCGTGCGGGGCTGGGTCAGCGAGGTGTGTGGGTGGCGTGTGCGGCCGTGGTCGTCGGCGGGCCGGCACGGGGCGCGGGCGCGGGACGTGGTCGCTGCGGCGGGACTGTCCTGGTGGCGTGCTGCCAGCGGGTTTGGATGGCACCGAGGTCGGCGAGGGCTCGTCGGGCGCCGACGACGAGCTGGGACGGGGTGTTCGCCGGGTCGTCGGCGTAAGCCGTGATGCGGCGGGCGGCATTGGAGGCGGTGGCCAGCAGGGAGCGCCGCAGGATGCGCTCGCCCCAGTGCTCCAGGGAAGGGGTCGGCTGGGCCAGCAGACGCAGGATCTTGTCTGGCGCGCTGCCGTCGTCCAGCAGGCCGTACTGCTGGGCCTGCCACAAGACGGTGACGGGGTCGACGGGCTCGCCTCGGCGGTCGAGGGCGATAAGGCACTGCCACAGTCCGGCGTGCAGGGGCTGGGTGAAGTCCCCGGGCAGCAGCCATCGTGCCGGGCCGATGTCGGCTGGGCGGGCGGCTGCCGTCGCGAGCAGCGCCTGCTCCTCCTCCTGCACGGTTTCGTCGTGGGCGGGTGTGAGGCCGGGCGGGGGCGTTGGGGTGCGGGGCAGGAGGCCGGCGCGGGGTGGGAAGCGGGTTGCGATGTCGTCCACGACCGCGGTGAGGGTGTCGGCTTCGGCGAGCACGGTGTGGACGGGGTGGGGGAGGGAGATGTCGCGGATGCTGTGCAGGAGATACGCGGCGCTGGCGCGCAGACGGCGTCGGGCGTGTTCGGCCTCGACCATCCGTGCGTACGCCGGTGCGTGCTGCGGCCAGGGGCAGACCTGGATGAGGGAGTGCAGATAGGGCACGGTGAGCGCCCGGGCCTGGTCGCGGGCGGTGGCGAGGACGTGGTTGATCCACGTGGTGTCCGTGGCGTGGGTGTCTGGAACGGGGGCGGGCAGCGTGGTGATGGCGGCGAACACCGCGGTGTGCTCGGCGGTGGAGAACGAGTCGGCGGTGACGTTGGTGAGGGTGTCACGGCGGTGAGGTTCGAGGAGGAGGGCGCCGAGGAGGGCCTGTTCGGCGTGGAAGACCGCTCTCGGTGCGGGGACGGTGTCGGGAGCGAGATGGTCGTCCTGGCCGGGATCGCGAAGAGGGGGCATCAGGCCGCCAGGGTGAAGTCGTCGGGGTCCAGGGGGGTTTCGAGGTGCGGGGCCAGGAGATGAGCGGCGAGCAGCGGGGGGACGGCGTTGCCGATCTGGGAGAACTGCTGGCTCTTGTTCCCGGCCCAGGGGTAGTCGGAGGGAAAGGTCTGCAGGAGTCCCGCCTCGCGGGCGGTGATCCGGATCGGTTCCGGCACCGCCGGGGACTCCTCGGCGGGCAGGTCTTGGACGGGCTCGGCGATCCAGGTGCATTCGTTGGAGCGGTGACCGAAGAACAGCGTCCCGGCGGGCTCGTCCAGCGTCCGGACGGTGGCGTTGGCCTGGTTGTTGCTGCGCAGGGTCCACCTCCAGCGGGTGGCCGTGCTGGAGGCGGGTCCGGGCGCTGCGTTGGTGGGGGTGTTGCGTGGCAGCCACAGTCCGCGGTCGCGGGCGGTGATGAGGGTCTGGCGGGAGCCGGAGGGGAAGGGCTCGGGGCCGCCGCCGGGCCCGCCGCCGGCACACACGGTGGGCACCGGCCGGTCGGTGGCGCCCCAGCCGAGGGCCTGGGCCATGCTGACCCACCGGGCCCGTCCCGCGCCGAACAGCGACTCGGGCTCGGCGACCCGGGCGTGCGTGGGAGGTGGCGGCTGGGCGGTGCGGACACGGGAGGCGAGAAGGATCGCCCGGCGTCTGGTCTGGGGGACACCGTAGTCGGCGGCGTTGAGGATGCCGGCCCACACCGAGAAACCCCAGGCGCGCAGGACGGCCGCGTACTGCCGCCATAGCGGCAGGACGTCGGGTACCTCTTCCATGGCCACCCACTCCGGCTCGCCCGCCCGGTGCAAGGCGTGGAGATAGCGCATCGGCTCGGCGGCCAGCAGCGAGCGAGGGTCCCGGCAGGCAGCCAGCAGCGCGGCGCGGGTATCGCGTCCGGCGGCGAGGTCGGCGACCGCCTGGTGCACGAGCGGCTGGTCCACCCGTCCGAGACGCTTGCCGGCCATCGACCACGCCTGGCACGGCGGACTGGCGATCACCCCCCGCGTGCGACCCACCCACGGCCACACCGGATACAGCGCCACATCCGTCCGCAGCGTGAGCAGACCCGCCCGGGCCCGGGTGGTACAGGCCCACCGGTCCCACTCCAGGCCGACATCACGGACCCCCAGAACGGCCAGGGCGTGACTCCAGCCGCCCGGCCCGGCGAACAGATCCACCACCGTCACGACGTCAGCCCGAAATCGTCCTGCACCAGGTCGGCGTCCGCCTCCCCGCGGCACGCCCACGGCGAGCAGCCGTCCACCACCCCCAGCTCCGCCTCGTCCGCATCCGCGGCGTCCTCGGAGTCGGGCGGTTCGTGCTGGCGCGCGGCCCGTTCCGCGGCGGTGACATGGTCGATGGGAGCCTGGTCAAGGGGCACGCGGGAGCGGTGCAGAAACGCCTGCCCCAGCAACGGGTTGCCGCTCGCGTTCGCCCGGGCGTTTCCCGCCCGGATGGCGGCGTCGAATTCCACGACGTCCTGCCACTCTGCGGGACTGGTGTCCCGGATATTTCTCCACTGCGCATTACCGTGGAACGGACAGCCCAGGCAGCTCGACTTCGGCGTGCTGTTGAGACCGATGGAATCCAGGTACCGGGTGGCGTCCCTGCGCGACCAGTTGAGGTCGATGAGCGGGTGCCGGTTGCGCATGTAGCGGACGTCGGCGTCCTTGGCGCGATGGAACTCGTCGGTGGATATGCCGACCCACTGTTCGACGAAAATTCCGTTCGGGATCCGCTGCGGGTACGGGTATCCGAGGAGTTCCCGGACCTTCTTCTTGATCGGCTTGATCTTGTATTCCCCGGTGCTCTGGCGCCTGGTCATGCCCTGCTTCCCGTCCTGGTTGAGGATGTAGAGCGGCATGGAGGCGAACCGGTGATCCGGATCGAGTGCGTCGTTGCGGATATTGCCGGAGGACACCCGGAGGATGGGGATCCCGGCAGGTGTGGCGATCTCCTTTTCGAGCCGGTCGAGATGGATGTAGACGGCCTTGGATTCCCATCCGGTGTCGGCGAATATGGCGTAGTCGACTTTCGGGAGAATTCCTTCGGCGGAGAGGGCGAGCATGGCGCTGGACTGGATGCCGGCGCCGAGCGATATGCAGGCGATGAGTTACAGAGTTCGCTTTTGGGACACACGCGAGCGGCCGGACCGTCGCAAGGGGTTCGAGGTTCGATGGACGGTCAATGGGCGGGAGAAATCCGAGTCCTTTCTCACGAAGGGGCTTGCGGAGAGCCGACGTTCCAAACTCGTGACTGCCGCGCGCGATGGCGAGCCGTTCGACACAAGGACGGGCCTGCCGGCCTCCGAGCTTCGGGCCCTGAAACAGCGCACCACCTGGTATGTCCTGGCGCAGGAGTACATCGACCAGCGTTGGGACCGTACGCCGGGAAACACACGTCGAACGCTTGCCGACGCTCTCGCGACCATCACTCCAGCCTTCGTCGAGCCGGAGCACATGTCCCGGGCACCTCGTGAACTGCGGAGAGCGCTGTATTCATGGGCTTTCAACAAAAGAGCCTGGAGACAGGATCCGCCCGAGGAGTGGCAGGCGGCACTGGATTGGATGCAGCGTCATTCGCTGCCCGTGAGCGAGTTGACGGAGCCCGATGTGCTGCGCCAGGGACTCGACGCTCTGTGCCGCAAGGTCGATGGGGCAGCCGCTGCAGCGAAGACCGCGAAGCGCAAGAAGGCCGCCGTCAACGAGGTGTTCGGGGTCGCAGTGGAACGTGGCTACTTCACCCAGAACCCGCTGAGCGGCTTGCGGTGGTCTGCACCGGAAGTTGCCGACGAAGTCGATCCGGACTGCGTGCCCAATCCGGAACAAGTAGGCCGCCTGCTCGCTGCGGTCAGGGCGCTGCCCGGCCGAGGCCCACACCTGTACGCCTTTTTCGGGTGTATGTACTACGCCGCGATGCGCCCTGCTGAGGTCATTCACTTGCAGAAGTCTCAGTGCCGACTGCCGGCAAGCGGATGGGGGCTCCTCAACCTGAAGGGCGGGGTGGTCACGGCGGGGAAGGAGTGGACGAATGACGGTGCCGTTCACGAGGTCCACTCACTGAAGCGACGGGCGGCCAAGGCGACGAGGCCGGTGCCCATCCCGCCGGTGCTGGTGCGCATGCTGCGCGAGCACATAGAGAGTTTCGGTGTCGCACCCGATGGACGTCTGTTCCGCAATGCAGCGGGAAACTACGTCGATACTTCCGCGTACGGCATCACATGGGGACGTGCGCGTGAGGCTGCACTGACTCTCGATGAACACGCCCTTGAGCTTGCGAAACGCCCCTACGACCTGCGCCACGCGGGGATCTCATTCTGGCTTGCCTCCGGTGTCGACCCGGCGGAGTGTGCGCGCCGCGCCGGACAAAGCATCCAGGTTCTCTTCCGCTTCTACGCCAAGTTTTTGGCCGCGGCGCGGAACCATGCCAACAGCCTGATCGAGAAGTCGATGCGAAGGTGGGAGGGGCAGGACGGCAGTGCGGAGGACGCGTGAGCCGGGCCTTGGCCCGGAAATGCCCCGGAACAGCTGGTCAGAGATGGGATAGCGGTGGGGCATATCGGGAGTTACTCTGCACTTCGCCCCGTGGCTTAGATGCACGCCTGGAAGGGTGCCTGACAGGTGAAGTGCCTGGTCAGGCGCCCTTTTTCGGCGTCTAGAAGAAGCCCAGCTTCTTCGGCGAGTACGACACCAGGAGGTTTTTCGTCTGCTGGTAGTGCTCCAGCATCATCTTGTGGTTCTCGCGGCCGATACCCGACTGCTTGTAGCCGCCGAACGCCGCGTGCGCCGGGTACGCGTGGTAGCAGTTCGTCCACACCCGGCCCGCCTGGATCGAACGGCCCGCGCGGTACGCCGTGTTCATGTCCCGCGTCCACACGCCGGCACCGAGCCCGTACAGCGTGTCGTTGGCGATCTTGATGGCGTCGTCGAAGTCCGTGAACGACGTGACGGACACGACGGGACCGAAGATCTCCTCCTGGAAGATCCGCATCCTGTTGTCGCCCTGGAAGATCGTCGGCTGTACGTAGTACCCGCCCGCCAGCTCGCCGTCGTACTCGATACGGTGACCGCCCGTGAGTACCTTTGCGCCCTCCTGCTGGCCGATGTCCAGGTAGGAGAGGATCTTCTCCAGCTGGTCGTTGGAGGCCTGAGCGCCGATCATCGTCTCGGTGTCGAGCGGATGACCGGGCTTGATCAACTCGGTACGGGCGACCGCCGCGTCGATGAACTCGCTGTAGTGGCCCTGCTGAACGAGCGCCCGGGACGGACAGGTGCACACCTCGCCCTGGTTCAGCGCGAACATCGTGAAACCTTCGAGCGCCTTGTCCCGGAAGTCGTCGTCCTGCGCCCACACGTCGTCGAAGAAGATGTTCGGCGACTTGCCGCCCAGTTCGAGCGTGACCGGCTTGATGTTCTCCGAGGCGTACTGCATGATCAGCCGCCCCGTCGTGGTCTCGCCCGTGAACGCCACCTTCGCCACCCGCGCGCTGGACGCCAGCGGCTTGCCCGCCTCGACACCGAAGCCGTTGACGATGTTCACGACGCCCGGCGGCAGCAGGTCCGAGATCAGGCTCATCAAGTAGTGGATGGACGCCGGGGTCTGCTCGGCGGGCTTGATCACGACGGCGTTGCCCGCCGCGAGCGCCGGCGCCAGCTTCCACACCGCCATCAGGATCGGGAAGTTCCACGGAATGATCTGCGCGACGACGCCCAGCGGCTCATGGAAGTGGTACGCCACCGTGTCGTCGTCGATCTCGCCGAGGGACCCCTCCTGCGCACGGACCGCCCCCGCGAAGTAGCGGAAGTGGTCGATGGCGAGGGGGATGTCGGCGGCCAGGGTCTCCCGGACCGGTTTGCCGTTCTCCCAGCTCTCGGCGACCGCCAGCTTCTCCAGGTTCGCCTCCATCCGGTCGGCGACCTTGAGGAGGATGTCGGCCCGCGTGGTCACCGACGTGCGGCCCCAGGCGGGGGCGGCGGCGTGCGCCGCGTCCAGGGCGCGCTCCACGTCCTCGGCCGTGCCCCGCGCGATCTCCGTGAACGGCTGCCCGTTCACCGGGCTCGGGTTTTCGAAGTACTGCCCACGGGCGGGCTCCACGTACTCCCCGCCGATGAAGTGGTCGTACCGTGACTGGTAGGAGACGATCGCGCCTTCGGTGCCGGGCGCTGCGTAACGGGTCATGTGCTCTGCCTCCCGTGGAAGGGCCGCCCGCCGTTGGACAGCTCTCGCGGCGAGCGTAGGGACGGGGAGGTTGCAGTTACGTTGCGCGGCGGACCTGGTCGTGCCCGTCAGTGCCGTGCCCGCCACGGGTACGCCGACTGCTCTGCCTCCAGCTCTGCCAGCCGCGCCCGTATCGGAGCCGTCGGCCGGACGGCGGCCAGCGCCCTCCACACTTCGAGGTCGTCCTCGCCCCACGACGCCTCGGCCCAGCACGCCAGCAGGTCGGGGTCGCCACCGGAGACGAGGGCCGCGCGCAGCCCGTCCGCGAGCCGTCGGCGCAGCCGCACCACTGCCGGTGCCTGGGAACCGGGCAGCAACGGCCCGGCGTACGCCGCCACAGCCGCCGTGATCGCGCCGGCGGCGAGTCTGCGCTCCACGACGGAGACATCGGACTCGACCGGAACCGCGAGCCGGTAGGGCCGCGAACCGAGGACCCCGGTCCCGAGCAGCCGTCGTAGGCGGGCCAGTTCCGCGCGCAGCGTCACCGGTGTCACCGACTCGTCCTCGTACAGCGAGCACAGCAGCTCGTCGCCGGTCAGGCCGTCCGGATGCCGGGACAGCAGCAACAGGAGCTCGCTGTGCCGGCGGCTCAGGCGCAGTTTGCGGCCGCCCGACACGAGGAGGGCCTCGTCCCGGCCCAGAGCGGTCAGCTGCAAGGCGTCGGTGGCGGCCGGTATCGGGGTGAGCAGTGCCAGCTGGGACTCGGCGGCGCGCGCCACGGCCTGTACGAACCCCAGGCTGTGCGGATGCGCCAGCCCGTCCCCGCCGGTGATGTCGACGGCGCCGAGCAGCCGTCCCGTACGCGGATCGTGCACCGGGGCCGCCGCGCACGTCCACGGCTGGACGCGCCGGATGAAGTGCTCCGCCGCGAACACCTGCACCGGCCGGTCGAGCGCGACCGCCGTACCAGGGGCGTTCGTTCCCATGGCGGACTCCGCCCACCGCGCGCCCGGCACGAAGTTCATGCCGTCCGCCTTCTGCCGGGTGGCGGGGTGGCCCTCCACCCACAGGAGTCTTCCCTGCGCGTCGCAGACCGCGAGGAGGTGCTCGCCGTCGGAGGCGAACGTGCCCATGAGTTCACGGAACAGCGGCATCACAGGGGCCAGCGGGTGCTCAGCCCGGTACGACCCGAGGTCTCCGTCGGTGAGTTCCACGTACGCGGAGCCGTCCGGTCCTACCCCGGCCCGCGCCGAACGCCGCCACGAGTCGGCGACCACGGAACGCACCGGTCGCGAGACCGTACCCGCCTCGGTGAACGTCTCGTGGGCGCGGCGGAGTACGCGAACCCGCTCGACGGGGTCGGCGCCCGGATTCAGGGCCACCCATGGATCGGTCAACCCGGCCTCCCGCGAAGCGATGGGACTGGACGTGATGAGGAGATGAGGACTGGTCGTGATGGGGACTGGTCGTAAGGAGAAGCGGACGTGATGCAGACCGGACGTGATGCGGCTTGGGACATCGTCACTCGGGCGGCGGACGCGGACAAGCGTCCTGACCCAGTCCTCGGTCGGTCAGGCGAAGTTGACGAGTCTGATGTAGCGCGTCCAGTCCCAGTGCGGGCCCGGGTCGGTGTGGTCGCTGCCCGGCACTTCGTAGTGGGCCAGGATGTGCGAGCGGTCCTTCGGGATCGCGTACTTGGTGCAGATCGCCGCGGTGAGCTTCGCCGACTCCTCGTACAGGGCGTTGGTGAAGTACGCCGGCTTGTCCACCCAGCCCTCGTGCTCGATGCCGATGCTGCGGGTGTTGTAGTCCCAGTTCCCCGCGTGCCAGGCGATGTCGCGCTCGCGCACCATCTGGGCGATGTGGCCGTCGGTGGATCTGACGACGTAGTGCGCGGACACCTGCTTCTTCGGGTTCTGGAAGATGGCGAGCGTGTCCGCGTACGTCGCCTGTGTCACGTGGATGACGACGAAGTCGACGGGGTGGCTCGTCGGGCGGTCGGCCACCGTGTAGTTGGACGTGCTCGCAGGGGACCACTCGGACTGCGGGTAGTCGAGGCCCCGCGGCGCGGCGCCCGCCCGCACGGTGGGGAGCAGTGCGGTGGAGAGCGTGGCGAGGGCCGCGCTCTGGAGCAGGCGCCGCCGGCTGGGAAGGGTGGCTGGCAGGTACTTGGCTCGGTCCACAGGTTTCCTCTCGGAGGGACGACGTGCTCGGCGTGGGCGGGACACGCACGAGCCTCGGGACGGCGGTAGGAGCGGTAGAAACAGACGGCGGACGGGGTTCGGACGGCGGGCGCGGTTCGGACGCCGGAGGTGCTTCAGACGCCGGAGGTGCTTCGGACGGTGGATGCGGCTCGGACCGTGGGGCCAGGGCTCAACGAGTCAGGGCTGCGCCGGTTTCATGCACGAACTCGTGGTCGCGCTGCCCTCACGTGAAACACGGTACGGGTCTTGCCGGTTGGGGAGGAGAGGCCCGCCCAGGTCCGTGGACAGCACTGTGACTGTGGACAACTCGGCCACCCGAAAGGGTGATTACAGCCCCGCGACCGCCCAGACGTCCCTCGGGCCAGACGTCCCCCGGCCAGGCGCCCCCAGGGCCCAGGCGCCCCCCTTGGGAGGCCCGGACGTCCCCCGACTCAGGCGTCAGGCCTACGCCCCGCCGGCCCCCACCGCCGCCGGATCATCCAGCACGGCCCGTACGACGGAATGCGCGGCGCCCAGCAGCGGGCCCTCCGGGCCGAGCCGGGAGACCGACACCGCGCAGGCGGGGCCCGCCGTCCTGCGGGCCAGCTCCCGCTCCAGCGAGGGCAGCAACCAGGGCGCCAGCCCGGACAGCGCCCCGCCCAGCACGACGGCCTCCGGGTCCAGCAGATTGACCGCGCCCGTCAGCGCGATGCCCAGCGCGGTACCGGCGTCGCGCAACGCACGCCGGACGTTCTTGTCGCCTCCCGCGGCGTGCTCGGCCAGCAGCCCGACCCGGTCCTCGCCCGGTTCGAGGCCGGCCGCGCGCAGCACGGCCTCCTCACCGGCGTACTGCTCAAGACAGCCACGGCCGCCGCAGGCGCACGAGGGTCCCTCGGGCCGTACCGGCACATGTCCCAACTCGCCCGCGAAGCCACGCGTCCCGCGCAGCAGCCGCCCGTCCACGACCACGGCCCCGCCGATGCCGATCTCCGCGGAGACATGCAGAAAGTCGCGCGGCGCGTCCTCGTTGAGCCAGAGTTCTGCCAGTCCGCCGAAGTTCGCCTCGTTGTCGACGGTCAGCGGCAGTACGTCCGGCAGCAGGGGAGCGAGGTCCGTGTCGAGCCAGCCGAGGTTCGGGGCGCGCACCACGGTCCGGGCGTCGCGCGCCACCAGACCGGGCACGGCGACGGCGAGACCCGCAGGCCACAGCCCCTCCTGGTCCGCCTCGGCGACGATCTGGCGTACCAGGGCGGTCAGTTCACCGAGTACCGGCTCGGGCGCACGGCCGCGGTTGGTGCCGTGCCGGACGACCCGAGCGCGCACCTTGCCCCGCAGATCGACCGCGCACACGGCGAGATGGTCGACGCCGATCTCCGCGCCGATCCCCGCCGGACCGCGTCCGCTCAGGGCCAGCGCCGAACCGGGCCGCCCCACCCGCCCCGGCCGCTCGGGGCCCAGTTCGTCGAGGAGCCCGGAGCGGATCAACTCGTCCACGAGGGTCGACACGGCCGCCCGTGTCAGGCCGATGCGCGAGGCGACGGCGGCACGGGAGAGCGGCCCCTCGGCGTTCACGGTGTGCAGTACCCGTGCGAGGTTGCGGCGGCGCATGCCCTGTTGCGTATCGGGCAGTCGTCGGCCGGGGCTGCTGGGGTGGGCCTCGTGGAGCGGTGCGGTCATCTGCCTGAGTCGGTCCTCGTCCGGCCGGTCCCCTGAGGGCTGTCCTGTCCGTGCTGGCGCCCCGGGGAGCCGGCGGCAACCGGCCCCGCTCCCCGGAGGCGAACCCGTCAGCGCTGATCGGCCTCCCGCTCCAGCAACGGGGCCGCGTCGGAGATTACCCCGGCGATCCGCGCGAGCGCCGCCTCGTCCCGCTCCCCGGCTTCGAGGACCGGCCCGCGTGCCGTGTTCCAGCGCCGGGCCACCGCCGCCGGATCCTCGCCGGTCAGCACGCCCGCGGCCTGCGCGGCGGCGCCGAGCGCGACCAGTTCCTTGGCCTCGGGAACCTGGACGGCACGCCCCGAAAGCCGTCGTACGGTCTGCTGCCAGGCCTTGCCCCGGGCGCCCCCGCCGATGAGCAGGAGCGGCGCCGAACGGTCCGCGTCCTCGTCGAGCACCAGGTCGAGCGCGCCGAGCAGCGAGTGGACCGCCCCGTCGTACGCGGCCTGGAGCAACTGCCCCGCTGTCGTGTCGTGCCGCAGCCCGTGCAGCAGGCCCGAGGCGTGCGGCAGGGCCGGGGTGCGCTCGCCGTCCAGGTAGGGGAGCAGCGTCACGCTCGTACCGGGCTCCACGGCCTCACGGTTTATGCCCAGGAGGGCGGCGACGCGGTCCACGGCGAGGGTGCAGTTGAGGGTGCAGGCCAGCGGCAGCCAGTCGCCCCGCGCGTCGGCGAAACCCGCCACGGTTCCGGTGGGGTCGGCGGGCCGCCGCGTCGACACCGCGTACACCGTGCCGGATGTGCCGAGGCTGAGCACCGCGGTGCCCGGGCGCAGGCCCAGGCCCAGCGCGGCGGCTGCGTTGTCACCGGTGCCGGGGGCGACCAGCGTGCCCTTCGAGAAGGGCAGATCGGCGGAGTCGCGGACGGTTCCGACGACTTCGCCGGGCCGGACCACCCGGGGCAGCAGGGCGGGGTCGAGCCCCACGTGGCCGAGGACCTCCTCGTCGTACGCCTCCGTCCCGGACGCCCACCAGCCCGTACCGGAGGCGTCGCCGCGGTCGGTCGTGCCCAGTCCGGTGAGGAGTCCGGTGAGGTAGTCGTGGGGCAGCCGTACCGCCGCGGTGGCGCGGACGGACTCGGGCTCGTGCTCGGCGAGCCACGCCCACTTGGTGACGGTGATGGACGGCCCCGGCACACTGCCGGTGCGCTCCGCCCACGCCTTGGGCCCGCCCAGTTCCTCCACGAGGCGGCGGGCCTGCGGCGCCGACCGTACGTCGTTCCACAGGAGCGCGGGACGCACCGGGGCGCCCTGCGCGTCGAGAGTGACGAGCCCGTGCTGCTGACCGGCGACGGAGACCGCCGCGGCCTCGCGTGCCGCGTCCCCGCACTGGTGCAGCGCCTCGCGCAGCGCGTCCCACCACTGGAGCGGGTCGCTCTCGCGCCCCGCCCCGGAGGACACGGTGTGCGGCGCCTGACCGCTCGCCACCACTTCGCCGGTGGCCACGTCCACGACCAGGGCCTTGGTGGATTGGGTGGACGTGTCCACGCCGACGACGAGCGGACCCTCGGCTGCTGACATCGAGCTCTCCCTCTTCCGCGGCTCCGCGGGGTCTGACCTGGTGTTTTCGGGTTCCGTCCGGGTCGTCACAGCCCTGATTTCACCCGCTGTCCCTCTTCCGGGACATCTAGTCCCTTCCCAGGGATGCCTCCGCATACTAATTTGTTAAGCGCCATGACGAAATAGTCGGAGCAAGCAAGGAGCCGCGGCATGAACTACCAGCCCACCCCCGAGGACAGGTTCACCTTCGGCCTGTGGACCGTCGGCTGGCAGGGAAGGGACCCGTTCGGCGACGCCACCCGGGCCGCCCTCGACCCGGTCGAATCGGTACAGCGCCTGTCGGAACTCGGCGCCCACGGAGTGACCTTCCACGACGACGACCTGATCCCCTTCGGGTCCTCGGAGACCGAGCGCGAGTCGCACATCAAGCGCTTCCGGCAGGCTCTCGACACGACCGGTATGACCGTGCCGATGGCCACCACGAACCTCTTCACGCACCCCGTCTTCAAGGACGGCGCCTTCACCGCCAACGACCGCGACGTGCGCCGCTACGCGCTGCGCAAGACGATCCGCAACATCGACCTCGCGGTCGAGCTGGGCGCGCAGATCTACGTGGCCTGGGGAGGCCGTGAGGGCGCCGAGTCCGGCGCCGCGAAGGACGTACGCGTCGCACTCGACCGCATGAAGGAGGCCTTCGACCTCCTCGGCGAGTACGTGACCTCCCAGGGCTACGACCTGCGCTTCGCGATCGAGCCCAAGCCGAACGAGCCCCGCGGCGACATCCTCCTGCCGACGGTCGGTCACGCACTGGCCTTCATCGAGCGCTTGGAGCGGCCGGAGCTGTACGGCGTCAACCCCGAAGTCGGCCACGAGCAGATGGCCGGGCTGAACTTCACGCACGGCATCGCCCAGGCCCTGTGGGCGGGCAAGCTCTTCCACATCGACCTCAACGGCCAGTCCGGCATCAAGTACGACCAGGACCTGCGCTTCGGAGCGGGCGATCTGCGCTCCGCCTTCTGGCTGGTCGACCTCCTGGAGACGGCCGGTTACGCCGGCCCGAGGCACTTCGACTTCAAGCCGCCGCGGACCGAGGACTACGACGGCGTGTGGGACTCGGCGGCGGGCTGCATGCGCAACTACCTGATCCTGAAGGAGCGGACCGCGGCCTTCCGGGCCGACCCCGAGGTCCAGGAAGCCCTGCGGACCTCGCGCCTGGACGAACTGGCGCAGCCCACCGCCGAGGACGGCCTCCAGGCACTCCTCGCGGACAGCGCCTCCTTCGAGGGCTTCGACGTCGAGGCGGCCGCCGCGCGCGGGATGGCCTTCGAACGTCTCGACCAGCTGGCCATGGACCACCTGCTGGGCGCCCGCGGCTGATCGCGTACAGGGCCGACGAACAACCCCTGCCCCTGCGCGGAAGCATCCGGAATCATGCGGTCCACGCCGTGAGTCCGTGACAAGTCACGCAGCAGGTTCCGCATGAAGTTCCGCGCAGGGGTCGCTTCGTGACCGGTTCGAGGCGACTCTTGATGGTATGGCCACGCCGCCCTTACCGCCCGAGCCTCCTCGGCCGCCGGACAACACGCCGCCCTACGGTGGTGGCGGGTACGGCCCACCGCCCGGAGGCTTCGGCCCTCCTCCTGACGGTTACGGCCCACCGCCAGGAGGTGGCGACCCGCCGTGGAACGGCGGGGGAGGGGGCGGCTGGCAACCGCCTCCACCGTCATCGCCGCCGCCCGGACCGCCGGGCGGCCCCGCCGGCCGCCGCAGGACGCTCCTGATCCTGCTCGCCGTGATCCTGGGCATAGGCGCCGTGTCCGCGGTCGCCCTGGTGGTCACCAGTGGTGACGGCTCGTCGGACAAGAAGCCGCCTACGGAGAGCAGTTCCACCAAGGGGCGGCTGCCGTCGCCCTCACTGAGCATTCCGTCGCAGCTCCCGACCGAACTGCCGTCGTCGCTGCCCTCCGGTGTGCCGTCCGAACTGCCCAGCGGTGTGGAGTCGCTCCTCCCGTCCCTCGCGAGCGACGAAGTGCCCTACTACATGCTGCGGACCGGCGACTGCTTCGACATCGACGGCAGTCGGCCGGGCCAGGCGGTGAAGCGTTCGTGCGACCGGAAGCACGACGCCGAGGTCGTGACGGTGACCGAGCTGGAAGGCGCGTACACGACCGATGCCGCCCTCAAGAAGGCGGCATCGGGCCTGTGCCAGGACCCCTTGGACACCAAAGCGGCCAAGCAGCCCGCCGACACCGTCCGCGGCACGCTGGTGCAGTACCCCGACCCCGCCGGATTCAAGATCGGCATCGACAACGTCGCGTGCAGCCTGGCCGCCGACAGCGCCGACGGAAACCGCAAGCTCACCAAGCCGTTGAGGTGAACCACGCGCGCGTGTGGGCAGGAGCGGTCACGCCATGAGCGACCGGAGTGCTTCACGCGCGCGTGGAGGACGAAAACGCCGAGCGGAGCCGTCCGTTCAGATCCCGTGCGGCAGACGTACGTACGTCACGGTGGTCTCGATCCCGCTGTCCACCAGGCGTCCCTGGGCGTCGAAGGCCCCTGTCCCGTCCGTCATCCCGAAGTCGTTGTCGTTGATCAGCGCGAGCGTGTCACGGTCCACGCGCGCGACGCCCTCGATCTTCCCGGGCACCCCCTTCACCTTTCCGAGGTCGACGACAAGACGCTTGCGCAGCACGGGAACGCCGGACGCGGCGGGGTCCTCCAGCTGCTCAAGGGACGGCGACGTCGTGCTGTCGTCCCACTTGTCCCCGAGGATGTCCGCACCGCGGCTCAGCTTCACGACCTGCAACCGGGCCGCCTTGTCGGTGCGCTCCTCGACCAGCAGCTCGTCGCGGCCCACGGCCACCACGGACGAGATCTTCAGCTCGGAGGTGTCGTCCTCGCCCGGGTCGACCGTGCCCACCGGGTCGAACCGGTACGCGTACTCGGCGGTGACGGCACGCTTCTTCGGTGAGAAGCGCAGCAGACGCGCGGTCAAGGACTCCTCACCCGCATCGGTGTCAGGCAGGGACAGCGGGCTCTGCACGGCCAGCACCAGGTCGCCGCCCGGGAGCAGGGCGAGCCCTTCGAAGCCGCGGTTGATCTTCCGGTGCAACAGGACCGCGGGCAGCGCCTCGACCACCGGATAGCCGGCGCCGGTCAGGTTCAGCCCCTTCGGCACGTACCGGGTGAGTACCTTCCCGCGCGCGGAGACGTGGACCAACGAGGGCCCGTACTCGTCGACGAGCCAGAAACTGCCGTCCTTGGAGCGCACGATCCCTTCGGTGTCCAGACCGTTCGGGTTATACGAGAGCGGGGTCGTCGCGTCGTAGGAGTACGGAGCCTCGTCGCGTGCCGCCTGGTTGGGCAGGCCGGTGACGGGCTTGCCCGAACCGGTGGTTATCGGAATCGCGTCCAGTACCTTCACCGAGTCACCGGACACCCGGATCTTCACGATCGCCGGGTCGAAGCCGGGCACGGGAAACGTACGGCGCTTCACCCCGTCGACCTTGATCTGGCCGTTGGGGCCACGGTCGGTGACGGTCCAGAACTCGCCCTTGCGGCCCGTGGGGTAGATGTCGCTCCCGATGCCGCCGAGGTCCACACCCCGGTCGTCGGCCACCGTGCCCGGCAGCAGCCCGTTGCTGAACGTGCCGAGGGGGATGTCGCCGAGCGTCGCGGAGCCCGTGACCCGCGCGTCCCCCGAGGGCGCGCCGACCGCGGGACCCGCCACCACGAGAGCGGCCAGCACGGCGAGCGGCACGCCCGCGACGACGGAACGGTGGACGCGGCGCCGGCCTGCGGCGTACGGGGACATGGGGCCTCCTGGTGCACAAGTTCGATGACTGTCGCCAGATTTCGCCCTCGCGTAGAACGCCGTACGGCCGCTGGGTGAACACCGGGCGTCCAGCGCTCATCCGGTGAACGCGGGCCACGCCGTCGCCAGCCCACGGTCCTGTGCCCCGCCCGTCCCACGAGCCGGTGCCGCACCCGGCCCTCGGTCAGGTGTCACTCCCGCCCGTCGGCCAGGGCCAGGGCTGTCGCCGGGTCCTGGGAGGCCGGGCCGACGGGAGCCCAGCGACCTCGTTCCTTGCGGTACGGCCACCAGCGGCCGTCCGGCCCCAGCCGGAGCTGGGTCTGTCCGCCGACCACGGTCCAGCGACTGCGGGACGCGCGCAGGACGGGCCGTTCGTCCTCCTCCCAGGCCGACTCCAGGACCGCACGCGCGCGTGCGAGCGTTTCCGCCTCCGCCGGCCGGTCCGTCTCCAGTACGTCGAGTGCGGCCGCACCCCCGTACTCCCAGGAGCGGACCGCGAGCGCCAGCCCTTCGCGGTCGCGCCCCGAGCCCTCGGCGAGCCGGGCGGCCACCGGGACCTCGGGTCCGCCCGACGCCAGCCGTACGGCATCCTGCGCGGGCGTCAGTTCGGCCTCCGCGGCGCGCTCCTCGTGGCCCGCCCTGAGTGCGTCGACGAGCAGCCGGTGCGCCTCACAAGTGGCCTGTGCCGCCAGGAACTCCAGCGCGGACGGATCGACCCCGGGAGCGGGGTCGGTTTCCGTGTCCAGGGACGGCGGCAGGCCCGGTTCCGCGGGCACGGAAGGCACCTCGGGCAGCGGCGGCAGGATGTCCCCCGCCGCGTACGCCTCGGCGGCGTCCACGCCCGCGTAGGTCTCCTGCGGCACTATGACGGTCTCGGCCTGGGAGACGCTGCGCAGTTGCAACTCGTCGAGGAGTTCGCGCTCGCCGCGGCCGCGCAGCAGGAGCAGCACGAAGGGGTCTTGGTCGAGCAGGCGTGCCACCTGGTAGCAGAGGGCGGCGGTGTGACCGCAGTGGTCCCACGCGTCGCAGTCGCACTCCGCCTCCAGATCGCCCATGCCCGGCAGGAGTTCGACACCGGCGGTCGCCGCGTCCTCGACGAGATGGGGCGGCATCTCGCGGTCGAGCAGTGCCGCGATGTGTCCCGCCCGCTCGACCGCCATGCCCAGGAAGCGGTCCCACTGCTCCTCGGACAGCTCCGGAAGCAGGACGTCCGCGCGATGAGCCGTGTGGTCGCGGTCGTTGACCACGGCGGTGACACGCCCGGGGCGGACCGACACGGCGCCCACGGCTCCCGCGCGCGCGAGCCGGCGGCCCGTCTTCAGCTGCTTCAGGTCCAGCGTGGCGTCCTCCAGCGCCTTGAGCCAGGCCTGCCCCCACCAGCTCTGGGCGAATCCCCGGCCCTGCGTGGGCGGCAGGGCGGCGAAAACGCGCTCCGGAGTGTTCTCGTACGGATCGCTCATCGGGCGCCTCCTCGCAGTTCCACCAGGTCGGCCAGTTGCGCGTCGGTGAGTTCGGTGAGGGCCGACTCCCCGGAACCGAGCACCGCGTCCGCCAACTCCCGCTTGCGCAGCAGCATGTCGGCGATGCGGTCCTCGATCGTCCCCTCGGCGATCAAACGGTGCACCTGCACCGGCCGCGTCTGGCCGATGCGGTACGCGCGGTCGGTGGCCTGGGCCTCGACGGCCGGGTTCCACCAGCGGTCGTAGTGCACGACATGCTCGGCCCGCGTCAGGTTGAGGCCCGTGCCCGCGGCCTTCAACGACAACAGGAAGACGGGCACTTCGCCCTCCTGGAAGCGCTCGACCATGGCCTCGCGCTCGGGGACGGGCGTCCCTCCGTGCAGGAACTGCGAGTGCACACCGCGCGCGTTCAGATGCCGCTCGATCAGACGGGCCATGCGCACGTACTGCGTGAAGACCAGAACGCATGCCCCCTCGGAGAGGATGGTGTCGAGGAGTTCGTCCAGCAGCTCCAGTTTTCCGGAGCGCCCGGCGATCTTCGGCCGGTCCTCCTTGAGGTACTGCGCCGGGTGATTGCAGATCTGCTTCAGCCCGGTGAGCAGCTTCACGATCAGTCCGCGCCGCGCCATGCTGTCGGCGCCCGCGATCTCCGCCAGGGTCTCGCGGACCACGGCCTCGTACAGACCGGCCTGTTCCTTGGAGAGGGACACCGCGCGGTCGGTCTCCGTCTTCGGGGGAAGCTCCGGTGCGATCCCGGGATCGGACTTGCGGCGGCGCAGGAGGAACGGCCGCACGAGTTGGGCGAGCCGGTCCGCCGCCCCCGGATCCTGCCCTCCCTCGACGGCCTTCGCGTACTGGTTGCGGAACGTGCCGAGCCTGCCCAGCAGACCCGGTGTCGTCCAGTCGAGGATCGCCCAGAGCTCGGAGAGGTTGTTCTCCACCGGAGTGCCGGTGAGCGCCACACGCGCGCGTGCGTCGATCTTCCGCAGCTGCCTGGCCGTGTCCGAGTACGGGTTCTTCACATGCTGTGCCTCGTCCGCGACGACCATGCCCCAGGAAGCGTCCGCCAGACGTGCGGTGTCGAGGCGCATCGTGCCGTAGGTCGTGAGGACGAACTCGCCGTCGGCCAGGCCCTCCAGGCTCCGCCGGGACCCGTGGAAGCGGCGGACCGGGGTGCCGGGAGCGAACCTCTCGATCTCGCGTTGCCAGTTGCCCATGAGGGACGTCGGGCAGACGACGAGTGTGGGGCCCGCCGCAGACTCGTCGGTCTGCCGGTGCAGATGCAGCGCGATGAGCGTGATGGTCTTGCCGAGACCCATGTCGTCCGCGAGACAGCCGCCCAGTCCCAAGGACGTCATCCGGGCCAGCCAGTTGAGCCCGCGGAGCTGGTAGTCGCGCAGAGTCGCGGCCAGCGCGGGCGGCTGCCCGACCGGCTCCTGCCCCTCCGGATCCGACAAATGGTCACGCAGCGTCGCCAGCCACCCCGTGGGCCGTACGTCGACCCGGCGGCCGTCGACCTCCGCGGAACCCGTGAGAACGGCGCTCAGCGCGTCGACGGGCGTCAGTTTGCGGTCGTGCTGGGTACGGGCGCGACGCACCTCCTGCGGATCGACAAGGACCCACTGATCGCGCAGCCGCACCATCGGGCGGTTCGCCTCGGCGAGCTGGTCCAGTTCCTGGCGCGTCAGCTGCTGGTCCCCCAGTGCGAACCACCAGGAGAACGTCAGAAGTGCGTCGGCCGACAGGAAGGAGGGCGTGTCCGAGGCCGGTCCGTCACCGGCCCGCTCGTCGTCCGGGGGGCCGATGACCGCGCGGGCCGTCAGCTTGTGTGCCAGTTCCCTGGGCCAGTGCACCTCCACACCGGCGGCCGTGAGCGATCGCGCCCCCTCGCCCAGGAGTTCGGTGACCTCCTCGTCGGCGAGTTCGATCGAGTCGGGCACGGTCGCCGACAGCAGGGGTGCGAGCGGTGCCCAGGCCCTGGCCGCGCGGCGCAGCGCGAGCAGGGCGTCCATCCGCGCGCGCGGGCCGAAGGCCGGACTCGACCCGCTCCACACCTCGGCCGCGTCCGCCAGCAGGGCCGGGTCGTTGACACTGTGCAGTTGCAGCACCGCACGGAACGGCAACCGGTTCTCGTCCGACACGGCCGACGCGAGCCCCGGCACCTCTACGCGCAGCGAGATCCTTACGCCGGCGTCGTGGCCCGCCGCGACATCGGCCGCCCACGCGCGATGCTCGGGCACGTGCTGCGGTTCGGCGGCGGCGAAGGCCGGGCCGCCCGCGGCGAGTGCCGCCGCGGGGGAGCGGGGGAGGGCGTCGGCGACGGCGTCCAGGAAGGCGCGCAGCAGCCACTCCGGATCGGGCAGCCGCAGCGGTTCGGTCGTGTCGACGGGCACCGCGTGGGCGTGCGGCGGCATCGCGGCGGCCAGCTCACGGATCCGCTCCAGGTCCCGCGAGCCCAGGGGTCCCGCGCGCCACGCGTCGTGATCACCGGAGCTCAGGCCGGGCAGCAGCAGCCCGCGCGCGGCGAACTGCAGCGCCAGTACGGCCGCGGCACCCCAGAAGGCGGTCGAACCGTGGGTCCGCGCGGCGGCACGCGCGCGCGTGAGGACCGGGAGCGCCATCCGCACCGGCAGGACGACGGCCGACACCCTCACCAACTCGACCCCGTCCTCGCCGGGAAGAACGACGGACAGCTCCTCCACGGAGCCGTGACCGAGGCCGTGCCCGAAGCCGGAACCGGAGTCGGGATCGGGTCCGGAGTCGGATCCCTGAACGGCGCCGAAACCGTAGCCGGCGGAACCGATGACCGGAGGCTCCTCGCCGTCGGGCAGCCAGAAGGCGACGCTGCCCGTGCGGGCCGGGTCGGCGGGGACGAAGACGGCGCAGCAGCGCGCCAGTTCGGAGATCTCGGAGGGAGTGGGGGCAGGAATCCTCTGCACAGGGATGAGCGTGTTCCTCAATTTTGACTACCGGGGGTGGAGGTCGCCGAGGGTACAGCGCAGCACAGGATGAACCAAGTGTCCGATCTGTGATGCCAGTCACTTCTCACTGAAGGTGGTGTCAGGTCCACCCCGCGGTCCGGCTTTCCCCCGCCCGGACCCGGGTGGTGGCGCCATGGCCGTCGACGGTCGCCCATCCGTACGTTTCTACAGGTCAGGCCCCGCCGGTTGCCCGCTCGGCCCGCTTCCTCCAGAGATCCGGAGTCCAGCCATGCCCGAAATCGCCGCAGTCGTGCTTGAGCCGCCCTCCAGGGCCGCTGCCGCCAGTGAGTTCACACCGCTCCTGCGCACGATCAAAGGGCAGGGACTCCTGAACCGTCGACAGGGCTGGTACGCGCTCACCATCGCCGGCAACGCGCTCGCCCTGGCAGCCGTCGTCACGGGCATCGTCCTGATCGGCCACTCCTGGTGGGTGCTGCTCCTGGCGCCGCTGCTCGCCGTCCTGTGCGCCCGTACGGCCTTCATAGGCCACGACGCCGGCCATTCGCAGATCACCGGCAACCGATCGACGGGCCGAGCGATCGGACTCGTCCACGCGAATCTGCTGCTGGGCCTGAGCTACGGCTGGTGGAACGACAAACACAACAGGCATCACGCCAACCCCAATCACATCGACAAGGATCCCGACGTCAAAGCCGATGTGCTGGTCTTCACCAGCGGGCAGACCGCGGACCGCACCGGATTCCGGCGATGGCTCACCCGCTACCAGGCCTGGTTCTTCTTTCCGCTCACGCTCCTCGAAGGCGTCGCTCTGAAGATCCACGGCTTCCAGGACCTGCGTCGGCGGTCTCCTCGTGAACGTCCGGTCGAGGCCGCCCTGCTGATCACGCACCTCGCCGCGTACACGACCCTGCTGCTGTGCGCCATGCCGCTGGGCACGGCCCTCGTCTTCGCCGCGATCCACCAGGCACTCTTCGGGCTGCACCTGGGCATGGCCTTCGCACCGAACCACAAGGGCATGGACATGCCCGACCCCGACGGCGAGGGGTGGGGACACCTCCGGCGTCAGGTGCTCACCTCGCGCAACGTCCGCGGAGGCCCCCTGACGGACTGGTTCCTCGGCGGTCTCAACTACCAGATCGAGCACCATCTGTTCCCGAGCATGCCCCGCCCGCATCTCAGGCTCGCCCAGCCCCTGGTGCGCGCACACTGCCAGGAGTTGGGTATCCCTTACGTCGAGACGGGGCTCGTTGACTCCTACCGTCAGGCTCTGAGGCACATGTACGAGGTCGGAGAACCCCTCAGGGTCGAGTAGGGGGCGCACCTCAGGGTCGTATCAGGGTCGCGGTCCGGAACCGCAGAGAGCGCGGGTCCGTTCTCAGAACAGAGAGCGGCAGTGGCCGCTAAGGAGGCTACGCACATGTCAAGAAACGCGAAGATAGCCGCAGGCGGTGTCGCGGTCGGCATCATCCTGCTCTTCTGGCTGCCCTGGTGGGCCGCCGTGCTGATCGTCCTGGGAGTTCCCGCGGCGGCGTATCTGACGCTGGACCCCTCACAGCGGCGCAGGCTCCGCCGCGTCGGCCGCAAGGAACTGGGCCGCTGAGACAGACACGACCCGCTCGATCAGTTCCCTTTCAGGAACATCTTCAGGCACATCCTTTTCGGTCACCTTCTCTTCGGAAGCTTCTTCTTGGTCAGCTCCGTTTCAGCGCACAGGAGCTGACCTCGTCGCCGCTCGTGGGCCTGCCGATGGTGCGGCCCACGGGTGGCGACGGCGCTGTCGGCGCACTACTTCGGCGTGCCGGGTTCAGTTCGGGCGTACGGCCATCTTGTCCAGAGCCTCCAGAAGGCCGGGCAATTCGGGCCCGCGGCCGACGGTAAGGATCTCGCCCGGCTTCTCGTCGAGCAGTACGAAGGCGATGTCGTCGGTGCGTGCCACCAGCGACCAGCCGGGCCCGTCGGCGCGCAGCGTCCGCGCGTCCCCCGGGGCGAACGACGAGCGCACACGGCCGAGCGGCGGAGGCGTGTCCACGTAGGAGTGGGCTTCGGAGAGGACGCGCTGGAGACCGGTGAGCGGCACCCGCCCGCCGTCCCCGCCGCTCACGTCCTTGTCGCCACCGTCTTCGGCCTCACGGTTCCCGGCAGTCTGGGCGATGCCTTCACCGGGAGCGGCCTTCCGTTCCGCCGAAGCGGCGAACTCGGTCTCGTCGATCTGCTCACGCCAGACGGCCCACTGCAACGCGATCTCGTCCGCGCCCATGCGCCGCTGCGCCGCACCCCAGGCGGACGCGTCCGGCGGACACAGCGGCGCCTGCTCCGCGATGTCGGGTGCGGGATCGTGCGGGGCGGGCACACCGGGCGCCGCGACCGCCACGGCCAGCGGCCACCCGGGCAGCGCGGCCACCATCGAGCGCTCGTCCGGCGACAGGTCGTACTCCATGCCGCAGTCCCAGGAAGCGATGGCGACGGCCACCAGCGAGACATCGTCGATGACGACGGTCCACCGCGCGCCGTCGCCGTCCTGCCCCAGCACCAGCCCGTACCCGTCGGCCAGAGGCGCGAGACCGAGCGCGGCGCAGGCCTCCGGGTAGTCGTCGCCCAGCACGCTGGGGAACTGTGCCGGCGTCAGGAGCACCGCCGTCAGTACATACAGTGCGTCGTCGTCCTCAACGGCTACTGCCTCATCGTCCGTCCCGGTCATCCCAGCCTCCCCTCGCTACATCCGTCGGCGCACCCTAATGCGCGTCGGGGCCGTTGTCACGAGGCCGGAACACGCGGGGACCTGCCCTCATGCTGCAGAACGAGGTTGAAGCGACCACCCGCGGTCGCGCTGATTCCGCTTACGGCCCCGTCAGGCGGCCGGCAGGCCGAGGAGCGTTCGGGCCACCGCGGTGGGCGACTCGTCGCGTTCTCGCGCGAGCGCGATGACGGCCCGGCACGCAAGCTCGTTCACACCGAACGACAGCGCTTCCGGCGACACCCAGGCCGCGGCCTCGTCGACCCCGTCCTGGTCGTCGTCGACACCCGCCGCCACATAGGCCGCAGCGGCCTCGAACAGGTTGTGGGTCTGCTTCTTCGGACGGGAGCCGGCCGATGGCGCGGGGTTCCCGGCCCCGGCCGACCGTCGACGTGAAAAGAACTTCCGGAATCGAGCCATCGTGCCGGACATTCGGGCCACCTTCCCCCGCATACCGCTTCTTCGGTCATCGCCCATCTGTCTCTGCTCAACGTAGAGTTGAAACTTCGACACCAGAAGGGGGCGGTGTCGTGAACCCTTGCCGAACGCCCTCGTCGAGCGTGCCGATCATGGATCGCAGCCGCAGCCGCAGCCGCAGCCGCAGCCGCCATCGCGGCCACGTCGGCCAGGCCCACTCCCGTACGCCTCCGGCCGGCTCAGCGAACAGAACGGTCTTCCCGGGGCTTCAGGGTCGGCGCACGGCCAGAGCGAGGAAACGGGCGTCCTCGTCCACGTACGACGTCATGCGCCAGCCGGAGGCGGACAGGAGCGGGCCGAGGTTGGCCTCCGCCCGCAGGTCGTCCGGGGTGATCCGCCGTCCCTGGCGCGCGGCGAGCGCGGCCCGGCCGATCGGATGGAAGAGCGCCAGGACGCCGCCGGGCCGTACAACCCGCGCCAATTCCCGCAGATTCTCGGCGGGGTTCGGAAGATGCGCGATGAGTCCGGCCGCGAAGACGGCATGGAGCGACTCCTTGCGCAGCGGCAGGCGTGACACGTCGACGAGGAGCAACTGCCCCGCCCGGTCACGGCCTGCCCGTACAGCCGCCTCCAGCATGGCCGGCGTCAGGTCCGCGCCGAGGACCGCCCCGGCGGGCCCCACGGCGTCCCTGAGGGCCGGCAGAGCCCGTCCCGTGCCGCAGCCCGCGTCGAGCACGCGGTCGCCCTCCCGCAGCCCCAGCTCGGAGACCGCTGCCGCGTACGCCGGACCGTCGTCGGGGAACCGGTCGTCCCAGCCGGCCGCGCGGGCCGAGAAGAACTCCTGGACATGCGTGTGGTCGTCGCTCATGCACCGCATGATCCCGCATCGCACGGTGAGCGACACGATCGAACGGCGACGCGAAACACGAGGCGGCGCACACGTTCGAGCGTGACGCGATCGTTCCCCCGCACCTCTCCGCCATATTCCAACAGCTTTCGAAACGCGCCCCCTGTGTGCGCCCCGGCCCGGACTAGCGTCCCGGAGCCATGGGACATCTGGACCACGCCACCTTCGGCTGGCTGACCCCCGTGCTGTCGTACGCCATGGCGTGCATCGGTGCCGCCCTCGGGCTGCGCTGCACGGTCCGCGCGCTCGGCGCCCGTGGCCGGTCACGCCGCAACTGGCTGCTCACCGCGGCCTCCGCGATCGGCACGGGCATCTGGACCATGCACTTCGTGGCGATGCTCGGCTTCGGCGTCGACGGCACCGACATCCGCTACAACGTTCCCCTCACCGTGCTCAGCCTGCTCGTCGCGATCACCGTCGTCGGTGCGGGCGTCTTCGCCGTGGGCTACGGCCGGGACCGCGGCCGCGCGCTCGTCCTCGGCGGCCTGACCACCGGCCTGGGAGTGGCGAGCATGCACTACCTGGGCATGGCGGCGCTGCGGCTGCACGGCGAGGTGCGGTACGACCCGCTGCTCGTCGGAGTCTCCGTCGGCATCGCCGTGGTCGCGGCGACCGCCGCACTGTGGGCGGCACTCAACATCAGCTCGCCGATCGCGGTCGCCGTCGCCTCGCTCGTCATGGGCGGGGCGGTCAGCAGCATGCACTACACCGGGATGATGGCGGTCGGCGTCCATGTCACCCCCTCCGGGGCGGCCCTGCCCGGGGCTACGGCGATGCAGTTCGTCTTCCCTCTCGCCGTCGGCCTCGGGTCCTATCTCTTCCTGACCTCGGCGTTCGTCGCGCTCTCCCCGACAGCGGGCGAGCGCGAGGCCTCCGCGTCGGCCCAGCGGCCCGTCGAAAGCGACCGCCCCTCGGCGTCGCCCTCAAGTGCCGTCCCCTAGGGCCTGTCTGACAATTCCCGTCTGCCGGGCGACGCCATGCACGCCCTCTCGCCGCACCGGGCACAGAGCCAAGTACGTCCAGTACGAGGCTCTGCGCCCGGCACGGCG